>REEN01000108.1 GCA_007695015.1 Marinilabiliales bacterium | reverse complement strand
TTGTGACATAATGATAACACATGGAGGAATGAACACAATAACAGAATGTATCCTTCATGAAATACCAATGCTTGTTTACCCGGTTTCTCCGGATTGGGACCAGCCAGGCAACGGTGCCAGGGTCATGTACCATAAAATTGGCCTCAGGGGCGGCATATTTATAGATTCACAAAAAACGATCATAAAAAAGCTTGGTCTCATAAAGGCAAATTATGATTTCTACAAAACCAATATTCGTCACATGAAGACTCAGTTAGAGAAAAAAAACAATTCTTTTGAAGCGGTTGAAATAATAGAAGACCTGATCAGAAAAAACCAAAAAGGAATATGACATCTGCAAACATCCATAAGATAAAATCCTCATTCATCAAGACTGATAAAAGGATTCCTGCCGCGATAGGTTGCCTTGCATCGGTATTGAGTTATTTTGGCCATAGCTTTCCTATTCACGAATTTCATAAATCCATTATGGACGGGAAACATAAACTCAGTTTGCACGGAATCATGGAAGCAGCCCGCGCTGAAGGTTTTGCGGCAGAAGGTTACGAGGGAGACATAAGTTTTATGAAAGAGTTTTACAAACCTGTCATTCTGCCCTCAGAAAAGAAGACCGGTTATGATTATTGTTTTACATTGTATGGATGGAGCAACAAGAAATTCGTAATAGGCGATCCTCACTGGGGCATTGTTGAATACCGCGAAGATGAGCTGGATGCTGTATGGGTGTCAAAAGCCTTTCTGCTGATCAGGCCGGAAGAAGAAGTTTATAGAAAATAAAAAAAAATTCCTAACTTGTAAACTAAAGTCTTGGTTGACATTTTTGTGTTATTCGGTTTATACTGTATAAAGCAGCTTTGCAAATTTCAAAAACAAATCCAGTCATGGCCCCACTCATTTGTTCATCAAGGATCCCGGCGGTTTTTACGGTAATAATATTAATGACGGTTGTCGCTTGCGGCGTGCAAAATGATAATGAGGCCGCATCTCTTGCCAGGAGAGAGCATTATGCAGAGGTCATTGAAGTCCGTACAGCTCCCGTCGTAAGGGGCAGCTTTGCCAGAGAACTTATTACAAACGGACGCCTGCGGGCAGTAACCGAGGCTACAGTACATTTCAGGGTGAACGAAATGATAAAAGAGGTCAACGTGATCAACGGCCAATGGGTCAATAAGGGTGACCTCCTGGCAGTCCTCGAAGAGTTCCCCTTTACTTCAAGGCTTGAAAGAGCGCTCGACCAGGTAGAAAGGACGAGACTGGAGCTGGAGGATGTGCTTCTGGGGCATGGCTACTTCCTTCGCGATAGCCTGAGAGTGCCCGAACATATCTGGAACATGGCGCGGATAAGAAGCGGCTATAATGCAGCGCTCAACGATCTGGCCGAGGCGCGTTACCAAATGAGCGGCACAAGGTTAAAGGCACCGGTAAGCGGCGTTATAGCGGGACTTGAAGCAAAACCACATAACCACAGTTCGGCTTACCAGAACTTCTGTGTAATTGTCGACAACAGTCAGCTTGAAGCACGATTTCCGGTTCTGGAATCTGAAACCTCAATGATTGCTGCAGGTCAGACGGTAGAAGTCAGGCCCTTTGCCGCAAGAGATAAATCTTTCTCCGGAAAAGTAACAGGTTTTGATCCAAGGGTTGATGAACAGGGTATGGTGATGGTAAGGGCTCTTGTTGATAACCCCGCAGGGGAACTGATCGATGGCATGAACGTGCAGGTGATCATTAAAAGAGAGATGACCGGTCAGCTCATAATCCCGCGTGAGGCCCTGGTGCTCAGACAGGGCAGGCAGGTGGTGTTCACCCTTCAGGATAGCCTGGCGATGTGGAACTATGTTGAAACCGGCCTTGAAAACAGCCGGCAGTTTACTGTTAATGAAGGCCTCACCGAGGGTCAGGAAGTGATAATATCCGGAAATTTCAACCTGGCGCATGAAACACGGGTAAAGAGAGCTGACTGAGATTAATAACCAAACGGCACCCATGGATAGTCCCACCGTCAAATCCACCTCCCCTGCCCTGCTGCCATTCGGACTGTCAGCGTTTACCACGAACGTCATTTTCGTGGTGCTGATAATAGGCGGATTATCTATGGCTCCCCTTACCTCCTTCAAATTCCTGCCCTCACGCACCCTGCCATCTATTACTGTAAGCTATATGTGGCCAAACATCAGCGGCAGGGTTGTGGAAATGCAGGTAACCGGACCACTCGAAGGTGCGTTTTCCACCGTAAGGGGTATAAGGGAGATCGAGTCCAGCTCGTATCGTGGTGGCGGCTGGATAAGGATTACCTACGACAGGACGGCCGACATGGATGCCGCCAGATTTGAGATAGCTGCCCTTATAAGGCAGGTTTACCCCAAACTGCCTGAAGGTGTCAGCCGTCCCCTTCTTACCCTGAACAGGCCCGACGACAGTGAGACCGCACTGCTAACCTATACAATAAACGCGAATACTACTGTTTTTACCATTGGAAGGTATGCTGAAGATGTTGTAAAAAGAAGGCTTGCTGATATCCCGGGTATCTATTCGATTAATATTGACGGCATGCTACCGTTCGAATGGAATTTGGAGTATGACCCGCACAAGATGCATGAGCTTGGAATAGACCAGAATACCCTGAGGGCCGCTATCCATAACTACCTTGCAAACAGGGAACTCGGACAAGTAATTATTGATCGCCGTGATGAAAGGGAAAACAGGGTTAACCTACGGCTGAAAGGCAACAGAAACGAAAGTTTCAACTGGGAAGATATACCTGTGGCAGTATCGGGGCAAAGGATAATAAGATTGACTGAAGTGGCCACCCCCGCTTTTGTTGAGCAAAAGGCTACAAGGTACTACAGGATAAATGGCCTGAGCACGGTCAATATGACCATCTACGCCGAAAGGGGAGCAAATCACCTGACTGTTGCCCGTGAGATAAAGGAAAGGATAAGGCTTCTTCAACATGAGCTGCCCCCGGGGTTTTCTATAACCATCGCCCATGATTCGACCGGATTTCTCAGGGCCGAGCTCAACAAAAACATAATGCGCACAGCTTTTTCACTTCTGATCCTCCTGTTGTTTGTCTACCTGGTAACACTGCAGCGCCGCTACCTTTTCATAGTTGCCATAAGCCTTCTGGCAAATATTATTATCGGCTTTATGTTTTATTTCCTGCTTGGCGTTGAAATCCACCTGTATTCCCTCGCGGGCATCACGGTGTCACTGGGAATACTGATAGACAATACAATAGTGATGATAGACCACCTGCGCCACAAGAAGAACCTCAGGGTTTTCATTGCGCTGCTGGCAGCTACTCTGACAACCATCGGTGCACTGTCGGTAATATTTTTCCTCGACGAGAACCAGAAGGTGAACCTTGTGGATTTTTCGATGGTGGTGATCATCAACCTCGCCATCTGCCTGTTTATAGCGATCTTTTTTGTGCCGGCGCTTATGGAGAAGATACCCCTTAGAGTGAAAAAGTCAGCCCGGATGGTACGGAGAAAAAGAATGGTGGCCGGGTTCAACGGTTACTACCGCAGGTTCATAGCTTTTGGCAGGAGATACAGGATAGCTTTTATCATCGCCGGAGTTCTTGGCTTCGGTATTCCGGTATTCTGGCTGCCCGAAAAGATTGAGGGTGAAAGGTGGTACAATTCGGTGTATAATTCAACACTGGGCAGCGAAACTTACAACAAGTCAATAAGGCCGGTAGCCGACAAGGTGCTGGGGGGCACTCTCAGGTTATTCGTCTACCACGTATCAGAACGGTCATTTTTTACTCAGCCCGAACGAACAAGACTCCATGTATGGGCTTACCTGCCCGAAGGATCAACAATAGATCATTGCAACTCAGTGATGGAAGACTTTGAGAATTTCCTGGCACGGTTCGATGAGGTAGAGCAATACCACACCCGTGTACATGGACCCGAAAGGGGCAGTATTGAAATTCATTTTTACCCTGAACATGAGAACACCTTCTTTCCGTTCCGGCTTAAAAGCCTTCTGGAACAGAAGGCAATCTATTCAGGGGGAGCCGATTTCACGGTTTATGGTGTCGGACAGGGTTTCTCTAACCGGTTATTTGACCGGTCAAGTCCCGGAATAAGGCTTACCGGCTATAATTATGAGATGCTGATGTCATATGCCGGCAGGGTAGCCGGGAAGCTTGAAAATCACCCCCGCATACAGCGCGTTCACCTTCAATCCAGCCGCAATATATGGCAGCTTGACCTGAGAACGGAATATTATATGGACTTCGACAAAGAAGCCCTTACGAGACTGGGGTATTCAATACCGGGCGTTTATTCATATCTCACAAGCCTATTTATACATGATTCGGGCCCTTTCGGGGAAATGTCCGGCGGCGAGTACGTGCCAATGAGATTAAGGTCAGGCAGCGCAGATGAACTTGGCCTGTGGGATGTGAAGAATACCATGATCGGCGGAAGAAGCGGCAGGGCATTCAAATTAAACGAAGTTGCCGGGATATCACGCACCAGGGCTCCCGATGCTATATCAAAGCTCAATCAACAGTATTTCTTAACCCTGATGTACGATTTTATTGGTCCGCAAGAGCTGGCAAGGATGGTCAGAGACCGTGAAATTGAGGAGGCAAATGAGTGGCTGCCACTTGGTTTCAGGGCGTTTGACCCTATGGAAGGGTTTGTCTGGAGATTTGGTGAACAAAGGCAATACAGCCTGATACTGCTGGTGATATTGATAATATTCTTCATATGCGCCATTTTGCTGGAATCGTTGCTGCAGCCGCTTGCCGTAATACTGATGCTACCCCTCTCCTACATCGGGGTGTTTCTTACATTCTACCTTTTCAACTTCAACTTCGACCAGGGCGGTTATGCAGCTTTCCTCTTCCTTAGCGGTATAGTTGTCAATTCGGCCCTTTATATATTGAATGATCTCAATAACCTGCGAAAAAGCAATCCGGGACTAACAGGCATAAATATGTACATTAAGGCCTACAATGCCAAGATCATCCCTGTTCTGCTCACGGTCATATCGACCGTACTGGGACTAACCCCCTTTCTGATGACCGGGCGTACGGAATCGTTCTGGTTCGCGCTTGCGGCGGGGACTATCGGGGGACTGGCTTTTTCGGTGGTTATGCTTGTAATATTTCTTCCGTTGCTGATTAGAGATGTCAAACCAATAAATAGTCCGCTACCAGCTAAAAATGTGACCGGACCATCTCTGTGATGTGGCTGATGTATAAATATAGCAGATTATGAAGAGGCTTATAAAATGCTTTGAGAAATGGTAAAATTCCTTATAAACAGGCCTGTTGCCGTTATTATGACCTTCCTGGCGCTTGTATTGCTGGGTTTGGTGAGCGGGGGACTGCTTCCTGTGTCTCTTTTGCCTGATATCCAGATACCCGAAATAACGGTGCAGGTATCCCATCCAAATACATCGGCCAGGGAACTGGAGAATACTGTAGTAAGCCCCCTCAGACAACAGTTGCTGCAGGTGGGCAGACTCACTGATATCGGGAGCGAGACGCGTGATGGTAACGCACTTGTACGCCTCAGGTTCACTCACGGTTCGAACATGGATTACCTCTACATCGAGGTAAACGAGAAAATCGATGCAATTATGGGTAACCTGCCGGCTGATTTTGAAAGGCCAAGGGTAATAAAGGCAAGTGCATCTGATATTCCTGTTTTCTATCTCAACCTTTTTATTGACAGCCCCGTAACCGGAGATGATCTGAACCGGTTCCTGGAGTTAAGCGAATTTGCCGATTGGGTCATTCGAAAGCGTATAGAGCAGCTTCCTGAAGTTGCAATGGTCGATGTTAGCGGACTCGTGTACCCGGAGGTATCGGTGATACCCGACCAGGGGGTCATGAGGGGACTGGGCCTGACACACGAAGATATAAGGCTGGCTATGGAGCAGAATAACGTCACCCTGGGAAGTCTTATGGTACGTGACGGGATATACCAGTACAATGTGCGATTTACATCAACACTCCACACAGTAGAAGATGTAGGGAACATAATGATCATGGCAGGCAACAGGTTGTTCAGGCTGCAGGAACTGGCAACGGTCAGGCTACGCCCGCGGGAGCCCGGGGGGCTCTTCCGGTATAATGACAAACCTGCAGTGAGTATGGCAGTTATAAAACAGTCCGAAGCCCGCATGAACGACATGAAAGAGGCTATGACAGATCTTACAGCCAGTTTTGAAGAAGATTACCCGCAAATTCGTTTTGAATTGTCAAGAGACCAGACCGGCATTCTGAACTATACTATCAGAAGCCTTAGAAATAACCTGATCCTTGGCGGCAGCCTCGCCATCCTCATCATGTTCCTGTTCCTCAAAGATGTACGGTCTCCCTTCCTGATAGCCATGAGCGTGCCGACAGCACTGATAATAAGCCTGCTCTTCTTCAATCTCACGGGACTGTCGCTCAATATCATCTCACTTTCCGGACTTATCCTTGGTGTGGGTATGATGATCGACAACTCGATTATCGTAATTGACAATATTACCCAGCATATCGAAAGGGGCCATCCTCTGCACGAAGCATGTATCAGGGGCACCAATGAGGTGATAAGGCCGCTTATATCATCTGTACTGACCACTTGTGCGGTATTTATCCCCCTTATTTTCCTCAGCGGCATTGCCGGAGCTCTCTTCTATGATCAGGCCATTGCAGTGGCATCGGGATTATTTGCATCACTCGTGGTATCAGTAACACTTATCCCAACCCTCTATCATCTTGTCCACCTCAAAACAAGGCGCAAGAATGATAAGAAGCACCTGCGGTCGCTACAGGTGTTCAGGCTTGAGAATGCCTACAACCGTGGTTTCGATCTCGTTTTTAAATACCGCCGTCTGGCTATGGGTGGCTTTGTATTGTTGCTGATCATTGCAGGCGCACTGTATCTGCTCCTGCCACTTCAAAAAATGCCGCCGCTCAGGCAAACCGAAACTGTCATGGTTATCGACTGGAATGAAAACATACACCTCGATGAGAACAATACAAGGGTATTATTTCTTACCGGTAGCTGCAACGGACTGATAGTCGAATCCGGAGCCTACACAGGCAGGCAGCAATTCCTGTTAAACAGGGATATGGATCTCGACATTTCACATGCACACGTTTACCTGAGGTCCCCCGACCCGGAATCACTCTCATCGCTGGTTGAAAGATTGCAATCGCTTGTTGCCGGAAACTATCCCCTGGCCAGGGTAAGCTTTGAACCACCTGCAAACGTGTTCGACCGTATATTTGAATCACAGCAGCCCCCGATGGTAGCCAGGATAACAAGCATCAGGGGACAAAGAGTTCCTGATGTGGAAAAAGTTACCGGAATAACAGGGAGAATAACCGCCAGATATACAGATGCAGAAATACAACCTTTACCCGTTGGAGAGAACCTGGTACTGGGAATACGTCCGGACAGGCTGCTGCTATATAAGGTAAACCAGAATTTCCTGTACTCACAGATACGAACAGCACTCGACCAGTACGAAATAGGCAGGCTCAGGGCAGAGCAGACACTTGTACCCATTGTTCTGGGAGAAGAAGAGAAGGTCATAGAAGAGATCATCGGCACACTGCAGGTTAGAAATTCCGAAGGGGTGAACATCCCGGTCTCCGCCCTGGTCGATACCTGGAAAGAGACCGGATACAGCACCATAACTGCGGGAAGAGAAGGGGAATATATACCGGTAGTGTTCAATAATCCCGGTAGCAGGCCTGGAGGACTTGTCGGTGGAGTCGAACAGATTGTAAGGCAGGATGAAACACTCGACGTTAGCTTCGCAGGTAGCTGGTTTGAGACCAGGATACTGATACGTGAAATGATGCTCGTGATTCTTATTTCCCTTTTGCTGCTGTATTTCATACTTGCAGCCCAGTTCGAATCATTGCTCCAGCCGCTTATCGTGATGCTTGAAATACCGATGAACCTGGCAGGTGTGTTCCTTGCACTCTATATTGCAGGAGCCGGTATCAATATCATGTCTATGATCGGAATCGTGGTTATGGCCGGTATTGTTATCAATGATTCCATATTGAAAATTGATACCATAAACCACCTCAGGGCAGCCGGCATGCCTCTAATGGAAGCCTTGCATACCGGCGGTACCCGGAGACTTAAGCCAATAGTGATGACCAGCCTTACGACAATCCTCGCCCTTACGCCGGTGCTTATTAGCCGCGATATGGGATCTGAACTTCAGGAACCTCTCGCACTTGCAGTAATCGGAGGGATGGCAATGGGCACGCTCGTAAGCCTCTACTTTATTCCACTTGTTTACTGGTATTTTTATAATTGATATGAATACTCTGCAATATACACTCCACCTGTGTCATGCCCCCATCTCCAAATAAATATGAAATCAGTTGATTATCTGCAGATCTTCTAATAATAACCGGATTTCTTGTTTTTTATCTTTATAAAACCTATTGTCAGATGAAGAAAAGCTGAACAGATAGACTACTGCATTGCCCTGGATAAACCATTCGGTTTCATAAAAGTCAAAATTTTTCCCAGTATCAGGGTCTCGCAGGATAGCGCTGACTACTATCAGAAATAATTTACTGTTCATCTTGTATTAAATCATATAGTTTAAATCTGACAACATTACTTTCAATATATTCGCCTGTCGGGATAAGCAGCCCATATAACCAACCTTCTTCCTCATCTACAGCAATAGAATACAAAACATGATTTAGCCTGTAGCAGGCAAGTGGATGCCCTTGCCAGGAAAACACGTGTAATTCTGAATAACCTGTATCTGTTTCTTTATTTATATCGTCTTCGTATATATTTAGGTTAAGTGCATATATATACTTATCGGTTAAATAAATATCATAATAATAATGCTTCAGGTCACCAGGTATCGGATTAGCCGGGTTAGTATAAAACTGAGGGTTTCGCGGACTGTCATTAAACAGAATGGAAAAAAGGTGATCTGCATTGACTGAGAAAACATCAATCTGCTTAAATAACTGCAAAGCAGAAACTATTTTTGAATTATCTGGCTTAATCCTTATCGGTCCGATATATAGGTTAGGGATCATTTCAGAGTCGAAAGGCAGAATATTGACCTCAGGAAAATAATCAACCCTGGAAAAATGGTTAGCTTCCATGTCAAAATGAAAAAGTCTGCCTTTTTCTGACAATGCCTTGCCGATCAGATTTCCATAAGTCAAAACAAAAAGGTCTGAGGGGTGAAAAATATACTGACCAATAACCGGAATTTTTTCATCGATTACTATATCATTATTTTTCAAGGAACTGGTAATATTTAGTAACTCTAACCTGTTTCTGTCACCTCTAATCCATAAGCTGATTGATTCATTATACTTTATAATATATTGCCCTGATTCTTGAACAGCAAAATATTCATTTGGTCCCCTGCCCCGGTTCCCAAATGAACTTAAATAATCTCCGTTGATTTTATTATATACATAAAAGAAAACATCATTACACATATTCCCGTTTTTCAGGATCAATAGTGAATCAATTATCAGAATTCTTTCCGGGCAAAGAGGCAAAGGTTCATAACCGATATATTCTCCTGTGACTGAAAATTCAACCAGGAACTCATCAACTATTTTGATATTAAGATCTTCAGCAGTATTACATCCCGCTGCCAATAATAAAATAATCCACAGATAATGTTTCATTTTACACTAAATATTGAGGATTGATGCTGCTATAAACAGGCCTGAAGCTATTGCTATAATTATTTTCCTTTTCATAATTGCAGTTTAATTTTTTGATCATTACTTTTAAATTTACAAAATCAGGAGCTTGAAAAACTGAATGGCTTGAATATCTTTATATTGTTCCCGAACAGGACGTACCCGTTCAATTATTCCTGTCTCCCGGCATATTCACCTCCTTTCTTTTAGAAGGGGAGCCTGAAGAGGAAGCATATGGCAATTGAACTATTGTTGCTTCCTCTTCTTTTAACCCCAGGGTTATTGTCATATATATCCGAATCCTGCATAGATTCAGAATCTTGATCCTGGATTAAAAGACTTCTGAATTCAAGTTAATACTAATTGTATCATTTAGCAAATCATTCTTGCAGAATGCATTACTTTTTTGTGAATGACCTGAAATAATTGTGAATGGCTATCTTCTATAAACAACCATTTGCTCTCAAAGATGGAACCGTTTATAGAAATCTAATGTACTTTTTCTTTTCGATCTGGATATAAACCTATCATAACTTCTTCCCAAGATTATATAGAGAACTTTAAACTTATCTCCTGTATCAAGCGAATCAATCCTTATCTGCCACTCTAAAACCTTGGATAGCAAGGGAAGCAGCCATCTTTAAGGTAGACCAGTGAGATGAAGGGGAACCGGTCGCGGAATTCCCCGAAAGGGATTACCATGTCTCCCTGCCGGACTGATTCTAACATCCCGATCTCAACTGTTTTACCCAATGTTTCCTTTTATAATTTATTGACAGACTTTATTTACAATATCTTCCTGTTTCAATCGAGAATTAAGGAATATAGGAATCCTTACTATATCTCCCATAGAGGTGGAACCATAAGCATATTTATCGTTTTGATCCACGAACAAACTGGAAATACCTTCATCTAGAGTAAAATGAATTAGAGGGTTCCCTTCCCAATCAAAAACTAAGAGATGCTTACCGTACATCGATCTTATATGTGTTTCCCGGGAATCTGGTATTAAATCTGAATATATAGCATATACAAACCCGGAGGTTCCTGCAAGCCCCCGGTATCCCCGGGTGTCAGAAGTTGCCCTGGCTGAAGTAGCGCCAGCTATTGTCCTGATTTCAATGTCAGGTAAAGTGGTAATTATTTGATTTGTTATTATAGGAGTTCCATTACTTATTGTAAGAAATTGTAATACACCTCCATTGCTAAATGCCCTGACACATTTATCATCACTCGGATGACATACTATAAAACCTTGATATGCTATAGCTAACAAATATGGCTCAATATTATTATACTTCTCATTGAGCGGATAATCAATGTATGAGCCAGTATATTCTCCTTCATGAATTATCCCATACATGCCTTTCTCGAATAATCCTATACCGATTATGGTTTTAGGATTTACCTGTGATGCACGGAGAAATACGGGGCCTTCAGGAATTGCATGAGAGGTTGGCAGATAATTTTCTGAATTTATCAGGCTGTCAATAGAGTAAATATCCAGCCTGTTTCTGTAAAGGACTTTAAGATTTCCATGTTCTGGTGATTGGAAAATAAATTGCGGTAGCATAGGATATTCTCCCGGGCCTCTGCCTTGTCTGCCAAATCTCTTAACGGGTCTTTTATTCTTCAGGTCATATATTTGATAGTTATAGCTCCCCTGAATTTTCATTAATAACAAAGTATCTAACATAGTAATCCCATAACCATTAATCTCATTATTTTCAAATAACAGGTTTGTGGAGACACTTACCTTGTGTTCAAACATATCAAATAGTTCATGGGGGTTAAGTTTTTTTTGATTGCATCCAAGAATAATTGGTATTGTTCCACTAATAGTTATTGAAATAATCAGCAAGCGCTTGGTGTTCAGAAATATTAAAACATATTTGTTAAGACAAAGCATAATCGATAGTAGTTTTGAATGATAGTATTTCATATACAGTGAATCACCATGGTTTGAAAAAGAAGCCACACACATAATAATAAGCAAAACAAGAATTGCAACTTATGTGGGCTTATTCTTGATTACATGCTTAAAAAAAGTGGACAAGTCAGGGGAGGTCCGATCAATTTTATTTTGTTATCAGGGCCAATCAGAATGCTCCTGTCCAAAATCTCTCGTTCGATTACCATGTTATTGTCAAGGAACCTGTAATCCGGGTCCATAACCACATAAGGCTGAACATTTGGCAATATATAATCAGACTCGTATTCTGCAAGATTATCTATAAACCTCTCATAACTTCTTCCCAGGATAATATAAAGAACTTTAAAATTATCGGTCGAGTGTA
>REEN01000107.1 GCA_007695015.1 Marinilabiliales bacterium | reverse complement strand
AGCTGTGGTTGTCCTTGAACATTAAGGCTGGTTACAACTATAAGCAAAGCCGTCAACAATAAAAACAATCGACCTTGTCTTTTCACTAGTTTGGTAAATATCTTATCCATCTCAAATGGTATTAGGTTCGTTGGGTTGGGTTCAGTTGTTTGGTATTACCGTTACATCACCGGCCATGACAAAAGGCTGCCCGTTGGCAAACCTTCCGCGGGCTTTCCAGATGTAAACTTCGGGAGCAACGAGGCGGTTGTTGAAATACCCGTTCCAGCCGATTTCGATGTTGGTGGTTTCAAATAGCAATAAACCTGATTTATTATATATACTTAGTTGATATTCTGATACACCTTTATACTTGGGATAGAACACTTTTGTTACAGGATCGGCAGGATCGTACCGTCCGTCGGACGGGCCTCCCATGTCGGGCCTGAAGGCATTGGGGAAGCTGATGAAGTACTCCTCATCTGAGAAGATGTTCTCAAGCTCCATTATATCAGTGCATCCGTGCTCTGATACCGCTGTGAGGCTGACGGTGAAATTGCCGGGTTCAAGATAGACATGAACCGGGTCTTTGGCGGTCGAATTATTACCATCGCCGAAATCCCAGATATAGCTTTCGGCATTGCGGGAGTAGTTGAAGAAATAGACCGTGCGGCCGTAGCCGGCATCTTCGTCGGCCCTCACCTCGAAAAGAGCTTCCGGTTTGGGATAGACGGTTATTTGTTGTTCAGCAACATCTTTTAGTCCGCGTTCAGATTCAACCTCCAGCGTTACGGTATAGGTGCCGGGCTGGTCATAGAAATAGACCGGGTGCATTGATGTTGAAAAGCCGCCGTCGCCAAACGACCAGCGGTAGCTTGCCGCGTTAACCGACCTGTCGGTGAACTGCACCCTCAGGTTATGGCAGCCGCTTTCGGGTGTTGCTCCGAAATCTGCGAGTGGAATAATCACATCTTCTTCTGCAGCAAAAAGATCAACAGCTTCATCTACAGGGCCAACAACCTTATCAGCCGGTTGGGCAGGTTGCAGGGGCAGATCAGATACGGCAGGCGAATCGGCCGGCAGCACCTGCATTGGCACTACAGGATCAGTCCCCGGTACTTCAGTATCAATTTCAACGGATTCCTCAGCAGCCGGATCATCAATTACCCCGATTTCGAGGGTGTCGTCCTCAACTTCCGGTTCCCCGAAAGGGATAACCTCTTCAGGCACTTCTTTTTCTACAGGGTCAGCTACATCAGGTTCCGATGTCTCGAGTCCGACATACACCAGCGCCCCTATAATTCCTAAACCGGCAGCCGCGTACCATATATTAAAGGATGTGAGGGAGAAACGGAAAAACTCCTGCCAGGCAAGCTTTTTGCTGATGCCTGTCCATGTTCCGCCGGAAGGCTCAACCTCAAAATTGCTGAACTTATCCCTGAAAAGGTCCTCTATATGGTTTTGATCCGGCATAATCGGTTTGTTTTGTTATTGTCTTTTGCCCAGCCTTTCCCTGATCAGCTTCCTTGCCCTTGAATACTGCGACTTGGATGTTCCCTCGTCAATATTCAGCATCTCTGCTATCTCATGGTGCTTGTACCCTTCAATGGCGTACAGGTTGAACACCACCCTGAACCCCGGGGGCAGTCCGGTGATCACCTTCAGCAGGTCATCCTCCTTCAGCCTTTCAAGTCCCGACACCTCGCCATGGTCTTTCAGGTAGCTTTCGCCCACATTGTCGATCGGGCCCTGCTCCCTGAAATTCCTGTTCCTGTGAAAATGTGTTATCGCCGTGTTTATCATAATGCTTTTAAGCCAACCTGAAAACGACCCTGTACCCGCGTACTGCTTCATGTTCATGAATGCCTTGACGAACCCCTCCTGTAAAATATCCTCGGCCTCGGCCCTGCTGCCCGCGTAACGCATGAGCACCCCGAGCATGAGTGAAGCGTACTTCTCATACAAAAGGCACTGGCACTTCCTGTCTCTCTCAAGGCATCGCTTAACCAGGTAACTGTCGTCTATCATCAATCGCTTCTTATTGTTGCAGACCATCAACCCGACAAAAGGGTTGCACGGCAGATGAAAATCTGTAAAAAATCATTTATGCGGCTGACAAACATCATTGAATCAGAGACCGCATAATATTTACCTTGGCATGTTCAAATAAGGCCAATGTACAAAATAAATAAACATCCCATTTTAGCTGTTACGGAAAAAGAGCGTGTTGGTTTCTCTTTTGAAGGAAAGAAAATCACGGGAGAGAAGGGATTCACCATAGCTGCCGCGCTTCACCAGGCAGGTTACCCGGTTCACAGCCACAGTATCAGGAACCGTAACCGGAGCCTTGAGTGCGGCATAGGGAAGTGCGGTGCATGCGAGATGCTGGTTGACGGGCAGATCAGAAGGATTTGCATTGCCACCGTTGATGACATAAAGGAGGTAAGGGAGATACCCAGGGATTACCATCCCGGCAAAACCCAATATGCAAAAAGCTCGCCCTACAAGGTTTACAGGACCGAGGTTGCGATCATAGGGGCCGGGCCGGCCGGACTGGCAGCGAGGGAGGAGCTGAACAGGCACGGTGTGCCGAACATTGTCATTGACAACAATCCCCAGATCGGCGGACAGTTCCTGATGCAGACCCACCAGTTCTTCTTTTTCGAGAAGGAGCAGAAGTTCGGCGGCATGAGGGGGTTTGATATTGCCAATACCCTTGCCGGGGAAGATCACGGCGGGATATTCCTTGACTCAACCGTTTGGGACATCCTAGAGGGCAACAGGCTTGCCGTAAAGAACATCAAAACAAACGAGATATATTACGACGATGCCAACCACCTGGTTATCGCAACCGGTG
>REEN01000106.1 GCA_007695015.1 Marinilabiliales bacterium | reverse complement strand
ACCAAAGATCTCAAGGTCAGGATATTCAGGGATTTAGGCATAAACGACCGTATAACGCTCCTTGATCTGCCGGAATTTTACCGTTTTGTGAACAGCCGGCAGGATGTGGTTGTCCCCCATGATCCTGAAGAGGCCGAACGACGTTTGTCTGAACTGTTTCCCGGTGAGCAGGAGGGCCTGAAAACCTATTTTCATTACCTGGTAAATTCAAGGAAGGTTCTTGCCGAAGCAGCAGGCAGTCCCGAAAGGAGTATCGGCGACTTCCTCGATGAGCACATAGGTAATGAAGACCTCAAGCTCATACTTCTCGGTAACCTGGGTTATTTCCATGACGACCCATACACACTTTCACTCAATTATTACCTCGTTGCCCAGGGCAGCTATTATGGTGGTAATGCCAGTTTCGTAAAGGGCGGATCACAAAAGCTTTCAGACGCACTTATGTCGGTAATCGAAGAAAACGGCGGAACGGTCAAGCTGAACACCCTGGCTACCGGAATCAATTTCGAGAAGGGCAGGGCCGCCGGGGTAAGCTGGGAAAGCACAGCCGGAGCGAAAAAAGTTGCCGGGACAAATCATGCCCGGGAGATTGTCGTAAACGCCGCTGTCCCCAACCTGGCCGGCAACCTGCTTCCGGAAAGCCAGGGGAGGATACTTTCTGAAAAGATAGAAGGGATGAAGACCGGGGCCTCCCTTCTCACGGTCTATTTTGGTTTCAAAAAATCTTTGAAGGAGGTTGGCAACCGGCACTATTCAATGTTTGTTTTTGACCCTTCAGTTGAAACCCAGAAAGATATAGTTCGTAACAACAACGCTGGTTTTGATGAACGCAGCTTCACTTTTGTGGACTACAGCCAGGTCGACTCCGCCCTTGCCCCGCCGGGTAAGGGCGTGGGTGCAGTATGCTGCATTGACTATTTATCAGAATGGGAAGGAATGGACCGAAAGTCATATCTGAATAAAAAATCTGATGTGGCGGAAACATTCATTGCAAGATGCGAAGAACTCATCCCGGGTTTCAAAGATGCCCTTGAATTTGTGGAAGTGGCTACACCGTTAACGGTACGGCGCTATACCCTGAATCCGGCCGGTGCGGTCTATGGGTTCGCGCAAAATCCCGGTAAACCATCTGCCTACCTTTCGGCCCTGCCCGGCAACATACACATTGCTTCAGCCTGGGGAAAGTTCGGCGGCGGGTTTTCCGGTTCCATATACAGCGGCTATATGACTGCTCTCGACATATTGAGGAAGAGGTAACAAAGAGCCTGCGGTTTACTGAGGGGCACGGACCCGGAAATAATGATCAGAATACTACAAACTCCCTGATTTTGGACAAAAGGGCATCCCTCCTGAATGGCTTGGTTATTAAATCATTACACCCTGAGCTCAGAGCTTTTTCCCTGTCATCAGACAGTGCAAAAGCTGTTTGTGCAACAACCGGCAGATCGGGGTTCTGCTCTCTTATAAGTCTGGTGGCTTCATACCCATCCATTACCGGCATATTCAGATCCATAAGAACAAGATCGGCAGGCTTGCCGGACCTGAAATGCTCAACAGCCTCAGCCCCGTTATTCACCAATGTCACCATAAGGTTTGGAACATCCAGAAAATTCAATATCAACTGAGCATTCATCGCATCATCCTCGGCAACAAGAATATGATACTCTCTTTCAAATGCAGAATCCTGCTTTTCTGCATGCACTGCCACAACGCTGTCATCTGGTTTTTTAAAGGGTAAGGTAAAAATGAACCTTGAACCCTTACCCGGCTCCGACACTGCCCAAATCTGACCGCCCATCATTTCAACAAAAGCTTTTGAAATTGACAGGCCAAGCCCTGTTCCTTCATTAATTCCTGAAATATCACTGCCGGCCTGGTAGAACCTTTCAAATATCCTGGTAAGCTGGCCGGATGGTATGCCAATCCCGGTATCTGATACATAGAACTCAATTGACTTTTTAGCGGGCCTGTAACCAAACTCAATGGTTCCCTCCCTGGTGTATTTAAAGGCATTATTAAGCAGGTTTGAGAGTATTTGCGTTAACCTTGTCCTGTCTGAGATCAACAATGCTTCATTATCAGGTAGTGCCAGGACACTGCGTAATAATATGCCCTTTTTATCAGCCAAAAGGCTGAACTGCTCTTCCAGCCTCTTCAGCAAATCGTTTATTCTGACCTCATCCTTTGATAATTTAACTATCCCGGCTTCGATGCTTGAAATATCTACAATGTCATTGATTATTGCCAGCAACTGATTGCTGCTGTGGGATAAAGTATCAACATAGGTCTTTTTTATGTCATCTTCGAGTTCAGGTTGTGAAAGCAATGCAGAGAAACCAATTATTGCGTTCATCGGTGTCCTGATCTCATGGGAAATATTATTTAGAAACGCCGTTTTAAGCCTGTCACTCTCTTCAGCTTTTTCTTTTGCTTTTACCAGGTCCTCCTGTATCTTTTTTCTTTCGGTAATGTCCTGAAAGGAGCCACGGACCTTAACTACTTTTCCGTTTTCTGTAATCGGCTTCCCAATGGTCTGAACCCACTTTTCTTTTCCTTTTGCACTTATGATCTCAAGTTCAAGACTGTATTCCTTGCCAAGTTCAACAGCCTCCCTGACTGCCTTAATGACCCTTTCACGTGAACCAGGTTTATAAAATGAAATTGCTTTTTCAACATTAGTCTCTTCTTTTGGATCCAAATCGTGAATCCGGGCGGTCTCATCAGTCCATGTACCTTCACCTGTTAATGCATCAAATTCCCATCCGCCAATTTTAGCCACCCTGCCCATTTCGGAGATCATGAGCTGCTGATATTGCACTTCTGCCTCTGCAAGTTTTTGCTCTGTAACATCTGTGGCTAATACTATTTCAGCCCTTCGCTTTTCAAATTCTATCGTGTGAGAGACGATCTCAGCGAAGATCAAAGATCCGTCTTTTTTATAGTGCCGCCATACGCCAGCTTCATCAAGTCCTTCACTTACGGCGCTAACATTCTTCTCAAGTCTTTCTATATCTTCTTTGGGATGTATGTCTTTCAGGGTCATCGCCATAAACTCCTCTTTTGAATAGCCATACCTGGTAACGGCAGCATTATTAACTCCAAGAAAAGCCATAGTCTCCAGGTCATAAACAAACATGGGAATGGGGTTGTTTTCAAAGAGCATGCGGTACTTCTCTTCATTCTCCTGCAGTGCAAGTTCAGATTTTTTTCTTTCGGTAATGATCTCGATGTAAACAATAATCCCTCCCAGAGATTTGTCTGCCCCGTACCAGGGCCGGCACTGCCAGTGAGCCCAGTCAGTGCGGCCATCGGGCCAGTACATGGGTTCATCATCTGCGGATACTACCTCCCCTTTCAGGGCACGGCTGTGTGCTTCCTTAATATGGTCCGGCAGAGCAGGAAAAACCTCATAGTGGTTCCGTCCGATTATATTCCTTTCAGATAAATGCATATCATCATAATACCTTTGGCTAACATAAATGTAGTTCATATCGGTATCATGAATGGCAACAGAGCTCCGGGTATGGTCAATTATATATTTAAGCAGCTCATGTTCTTCTTTTGCATCCCTGTCTTTGATAATCCGCTTCATGCTCAATAAATAATCGATGACGGTTTCAATCCACTCTTTTCAAAAAACCGGAACATTCGCAATATTTTGAAGTATACTGTCTCATCAATCCCCTTGTCACATCGCCTTTTCTCAAGAAAGCTATACCGGGCTTTCCGAAGGCTATCCTAAAACATAAGCAGTCCTTTAATGAGATCGCTGTTCCTTCTTAACAAATATAATGAATTATCTCAGAGTACAATAAGTTTGCAATTAAAAAAGGCATATTAGCAATAGCAGCATTCGCATCATATGGAATAGAATTTCACTGTGACATCTGCGAAAGTCCATTTCTGCAACACTGCTCATGGCAAACAGTAACCTGTGACATCAGGCATTTGCTTTAAGGTTTAGATTTTATATTTTTTGTTTGAACAAAAACCAACAATTTATCTGCTATGAAAAAAATTACACCACCTGCATGTAAAAAAGCAAAGCAGGTGGTGTAATATAAAGCATTATATGGGATAACCGGGCGGCTTAATACCCGGGCCCCGGCAGAAGAAATTTGCTATTCCGGACGGGCATCGTTCCCGGAAGTGGCATACAGTCCGATCAAATTACCGGTAAATCCGCCTGCTACATTGGTTGACAGGATATCTCCCGAAACCTCACCTCCCAGGTTTTCAAATTCCTGCCCGTCCAATGAATAATTGAACCAGTATTTATCGCCGTCTGCCCTTACCTGAAGATGAACAGGGTTGCTGACATCAATCCTTGTGCTTGCTATAATTTCAGAACGGCCTCTTTCAGTTCTCTGCAGTAACAGATAGTTTTCGTTACCACTCTTTGTGATTCCGAACACATAGTTAAACCTCTCACTCTGGTAGCATACCAGTCCGGCCAGGTCATTCTCCGATCCTGGTGTGTAATCCAGCGTTGTTGTTGCCGTAAAGGTTTTGTGCATCTGTCTCTTAAAAAGGGTGGATATTGGTGCAACAGCCTTGATATTGGTTTCAAACGGCATTATTTGCATTCCGTTTCCTGTTACAGACATAAAATCCTCACGCCAGGTCCTCACTCCTATCCATCTGTAATCAAGGTCTTCCGAATCAAACTCTTCGGTAAAGGTGAAGTTCCCGTTCGGGAAATACCCTTCTGTTCCTGTTTTGTTTACAACTCCCTCAGGCATCTTCAGCTTGGGCTCAAACGGTATAAGTCCGTTAATGAAAACAGGCCATTCGCCGCTCCATTCAACTGGCAGTATAAAGGTTTCGCGACCGGTGTTCACCCTGTCCACCTCATTGGGGCGGACTGCCAGAAAGACGCCATACAGGTTGCCATCGGGACCCTTGGTCAGATCGGCATGTCCTGCCCATTCAACCCTGTTGGCCCTGTTGGGGTTCAGGTACCTCTGGGTAAGTATGGGATTATTGGCAGCCGGCTCATATGGCCCGCGGGGATGGTCACTTACAAAGATAACCTCACTGTGCCAGCCACCGGTTCCTCCTTCGGCGCACATCAGGTAATACCGCCCGTATCTTTTATAGATATGAGGCATCTCAATCCAGATGGGATTTTTTGTTATATCAACACCTCCGTCAACAATGATCTTGTCCGTACCGGGTATCACCTGGTTCTCCTCCAGGTCAAAGTCCCATATCTTGATCACCCGGTGCCCGGAATAAAGCTCTTTTCCTGGATCAGGAGCATCATTGTGCACAACATAAGCCTTCCCGTCATCATCAAAGAAAATAGACGGGTCTATCCCGTTAAAATTAAGCTTATAGGGATCGCTCCATCCTTCAAACGGATCTTTCGTCGTCACAACCATATTGCCGAAATCTCCTGCAAACTGCGTCGTGATCATATAGAAAGTCTCATTGTGGGGATTGTATTTTATTGCAGGAGCGTATACCCCGGCACTTATACCTGTATGTTCAACCTTCAGCTGGGAAGGCCTGTCCAGTACATGTCCTATCTGCCTCCAGTTGACCAGGTCGTTTGAATGGAAGATAGGAACGCCCGGGACCATGGCAAAAGATGAATGTACCATGAAATAGTCATCCCCCCTGCGTATAATGGCCGGGTCGGGATAGCAGCCCTGTAGAATGGGTGTATAGAACTCATCCGGTTCAAGGGGATGGTCTTTATAAACCTGGTCGTCTCCCTGGTAAACAAACCGGGAGAAAACAGGCCCATCGGCGTTTGCACCCCTTTGTCCGTGAGCTTCAGCAAAAACCAGGCACAGAATAATGACCGGCAAAACTATTGTTTGCCATTTTCTTAACAGAACTTTTCCGGATTTACTTTTCTTCATCATCTTATTAATATTTAGTTAGTAATCATATCACTGACGTGGAAGTGGTCGAAATCGACATAGCCGCCCGGTTCCCTGGTTGCATAATTAAACAGTCCGAAGCGGTATCCCATAAAATGCGGAAGGGTATAAGCCATCTGAAGTTGTGAACCTATCTGTTTCCAGGATTTTCCGTCAAGGCTGTAATAGAACCGGGCAACATCGGCCAGGTCGCTGAAATCGCATTCTGCCTTCAGGTATACCCGGTTCTGATGAAGCGGCAAGCACTCCACCACCGAGGGAGTCCCCGACTCAGCGTTAACCATTACAATCGATTTGATTCCGTTTTCATACCTGACCCCCACCTTGCCGTACCTCTGTTGCAAAAGGGCGAGGCCTGCAAAATCGCCTTCTTTCATTCCGGAAACATCTATAAGGATCTCTCCCGAAGATTCAGGCCCGATAGTTCTCTGGGTCAAAGTATTCCTGGCCATCACAAATGCAGTGTCGATACGTCCCGTTCTAAGCCGCAGGTAACCTTCTTCCCGGTTTACATACCAGAGTGAATTATCGGGGTTGTGGTTCCATTGCCACACCAATGGCAGGTCAGGCTCACCTCCCCTCCTGGTAAAATCGTCTGAAGCCACTATCGCTGGGATCAGGCCCCTGTGTGCAGGAAGATCAAGCAGATCGGGCACCTTGCCGTCAACACCCAGCACAGGCCATCCATCCTCCCATTTTACAGGCACAATATAGGGGGTGCGGCCGACCGATCCGAAGTCGCGGAACAGGTAGGCAAACCATTCACCGTCAGGAGTATCGATCAGTCCGCCCTGGGCAATACCCCTGTCCTGCAGGGCCAGTCTCCCCTCATAAGGGCCAGTTATTTCATCTGCCCTGTGTATGATGACCGTTCGCATGCCACCTCTTGGCCAGGCAATATTGAACAGGTAGTACCTGCCATCAACCTTGAAAAGCTGGGAACCTTCAGCAGGCAGGATCAGGTCATCAGCAGCAGGAGCGCTTGCATTCTCGATAAGTACCCTCTCAGTGCCTTCTTTTATCCCCGAAAGGTCATCCTCAAGCTCAACCATCATAAGCCTGCCCACTCCCCATATCATATAGATGCGGCCGTCGTCGTCAAAAAAGATGGTGTGGTCATGGTAGGACGGACTGAATGAGATGGTCTCCCATGGGCCGTTTTCAATGTCATCTGTTTTAAAAATATAGGTCTTCCCGGTCGTGCCGGAAAAAGTGCTGACAAAGAAGGTTCCGTTATGGTACCTGATACAGGGCGCCCACGACCCCCTGCCATATGCGTTCCGGCCGTTGACCAGGTTCAGCTGGTCAATATCTTCGAGTACATCATATGCATAATTGACGATCTCCCAGTTTACAAGATCGGTCGATCTCATGATGGGGAGTCCCGGACTCATATGCATGGTGGTACTTGCCATGTAGTAGGTGCCGTCAACGCGCACTATCGAAGCATCGGGCACGTCGGCATGGATAACGGGGTTCTGGGGCTC
>REEN01000105.1 GCA_007695015.1 Marinilabiliales bacterium | reverse complement strand
CCTGTTCTTCTGATGGTAGCGGAGTTCAGGCTTTCGGGCTACGGAAGCAGGATATTGTACCTTTTGGGTGTATATTTGCTGGTTGCGATCCTTGAGGGAGTGATTACCCTGGCAGCAGCAGGTATGTTCAGAAGGGTCAGGCCGGAGATGCTGGCCTGAGGGCCTTCAGCAGGAGGGGGACGACCGGTTAAGGCTGTCTCAATGCAACTTAGCGGCACAGATTTATTAAAATAATAAGTTGAACCAATACAACCAATTATGTCAAGATCAGTACTGATGATAATTGCAGCGTTTTTCGCACTGGGGGCGACCGCTGCCGCACATTCAATCAATTTCGAGGTTACAAGGCATGCTCCTGCAGTATCAGTCAACGCATACTTTACCAGGACATCTCCGCTGGCAGGCGCCAGTATTGTTGTTTATGCTCCGGGTCAGGATCAGCCCTACCAGACAGGTCGGACAGACAGGCAGGGATATTTTTCTTTTATACCCTCCGTTGCAGGTGACTGGGTTTTTGAAATTGATGACGGCCGGGGACACAGGGACAGGCTGGAGATAAGCGTTGGCGAAAGCTTTATAAGCGGAGTTTACGAAGAAGAAGCCGCTGCTGATGAACAGGAAGAGGTGCCTGCAGGGCCTGTTGTGGAAACAGAGGTTGTTTCTCCTGCCGGCATCCCGATGTTTTACAGGATTATATTCGGACTTGCGCTGATATTCGGCATTACCGGAATATTCTACGGTATAAGGGCCAGGCAGTCCGCATCAAAGACAGAATAAAGTATATTTTTATTGAAGCATTCATTTTTAGATAGATACAGCGACCTGAATTCTCCTGTCCACAAGCTGGACCCCAGGGCGAGGCTGATAGCGGCTTTTGCAGCTATTTTCATTATTGTCTCGGAACCGCATGGCCGGTTGCTGCCGTTTGCATTTTACGGGGTGATCATTCTGTTGGTGACTGCAATAAGCAGAATACCGCCGGGGTATATTCTAAAACGGTGCCTGGCGGTGTCACCCTTTATCATAATTGCCGCCGTTTCATTTCCGCTTTCATCACCCGGAACGGGTGAGGCGGGGACCGGACTTATTTCTGGGGAAGGGGTCAGGAGCGGACTTACAATTTTCCTGAAGGGCTCTTTTGCACTTGTGCTTCTTATATTGCTCACTTCAACCGGTAAGTTTCACCGTCTCCTGGCAGGATTGAGAAAGCTCAGGATGCCCAGGCTGCTCGGGGTTATCTCGGCGCTTATGTACAGGTATGTTTTCATTCTTCATGATGAACTGCTGAGAACCTCCAGGGCTCGGGACAGCAGGACGCCGGGGAGGATCAGGACAAAGCGGCTCAGGGCTTACGGTAACCAGGCTGCAATGATCTTCATCAGAAGTATAGAGCGTTCCCATACGGTATATAATTCGATGCTTTCAAGAGGATTTACAGGTGAGTTTCCTGATATGAACAGGTTGAGGCTCAGGGCAGGGGATATATTGATGGCCGGATCGTTCGTGCTGCTGCTTTTTGCGGTGCGCATCACAAGCCAACCGCTGATTGAACGCTTTTTAAACTGATCTTATGCCTTGCGGAATAAAAATAGATAATCTCAGTTTCTCGTATACTGCCGGCAGTCCGGTACTTAAGAATTTATCCCTGGATATCGGTCCCGGTGAGAAACTCGGCATAATTGGTCCTTCAGGCGCAGGAAAGTCGACGCTGCTGCTGCATCTTAACGGAATACTTGCAGGTGACGGCATTGTGACTATAGGAGACACCAGGATTGAAAAAAGAACTCTGCAGGCCGTCAGGAGGCTGGTGGGACTGGTATTTCAGAACCCTGACGACCAGTTGTTCAATCCCACGGTGGAGGAAGATATCGCCTTCGGCCCCCTGAATTTCGGATACAGCACTGAAGAGGCCGCAGCAAGGGTTGAGCAGGCTCTGAGGGAGATGAACCTTGGGGGTTTTAAAGATGCCGAGTCCCATCATCTTTCACTTGGCGAAAGAAAGCGTGTTGCGCTGGCAACGGTGCTGGCAACCAGCCCTGAAGTCATAGCTTTTGACGAACCGTTTTCAAGTCTCGATTCGGTAATGGTGGTGCAGCTTCTGGATATTATCGGGCGACTGGATGCAACGCTTGTAATAGTGTCGCAGTCATTGCTGCCACTGGTTTCATGCTGTGAGCGGCTTGCCGTTCTGGTGGACGGAGAGATAAGGGCTTGCGGCAAAAAGGAGGAGATTCTGGGGGACGGGGTACTTATGAGGATGGCAGGCGTGGATATGGACTTTTACAGGAGAGTGTATGAAAAATACCTTAGATAACAGGTATGGTAATACGTTCGTTCCTGACGGGGCTTATCCGGATTGTCGATAAAACAGGGTTGAATAATCAAAAGGGTTATTTTTTTGTTATACGGTATAGCTAAAAGAATAATATTTTAATTAATGCTAATATTGCGGATATGAAGAGAGAGGAGGAAGCGATGGACATACAAATCAGAAAGAAGGCCGAAAAGAAGCTGGAGGCGCTTAAAAAGGAGCTTTCAGGATATGAAAGGCTTATAATAGCATATAGCGGGGGACTGGACAGTGCATTACTGCTTAAGGTTGCTCATATGATGCTGGGAGACAATGTTCTGGCGGTCATTTCAGATTCGCCGTCAATTCCCCGCAGGGAACTGCAGGAGGCAGTCTCATTCGCCAACGGAACCGGTGCACGGATCAGGGTCATCAACACCCGTGAGCTTGATGATCAGAATTACTCAAGGAACCCTGATGACCGTTGCTATTACTGCAAAAAGGAGCTTTATGAGTATATAGGTGATATTGCTGCTAAAGAGGGGATAAAATATGTTGCAAACGGTACCAATTTGGATGATCTGGGCGATTACCGTCCCGGACTGAAGGCGGCAGATGAGCACCAGGTTGTCAGTCCCCTGAAAGATGCCGGGTTAACCAAGGATGATATACGGCTTGTTGCCAGGCTGACCGGACTTGATATATGGGATAAGCCGGCAAGCCCCTGCCTTGCATCGAGAATTCCCTACGGAAGCTCCGTGACCCGGGACAAGCTTTCCCAGGTAGAGCGGGCTGAAGAGTTTGTGAGATCATTTGGCGCCAGGGAGATAAGGGTGCGTCATTTCGACAGGAAGGCAGTACTCGAGGTAAACCCGGTTTATCGGGAAATAGTTGAAAAGAATCTCTCGGCCATAAAGGATGAATTTGCCCTGCTCGGCTTTTATGAGACAGAGGTGAAGGATTTCAAAAGTGGTTCGCTTAACCAGTTAATCAACATAAATGCAAAAAGATAAGATAAGGGCGCTGCTTGAAAGTGTCAGAATAAACGAAGTGACTGTTGAAGATGCACTTGGCCGGCTTGCCAACCTGCCCTATGAGGACCTTGGCTTTGCAAGGCTGGATCACCACAGGGCTCTCAGAAGGGGGTATCCTGAGGTCATTTTCTGCCAGAACAAGACGGTGGATCAGGTAAAGAGCATAGTTGAGCACCTGGCCCGCCAGAACAATGTTCTCGGAACAAGGGCCACTCCCGAAATGTTTGAGGCTGTGCAAAGCCTGTTTCCCGATGCACGTTTTAACGAAATGGCCCGTACTATTACGGTGACAATGGAGGGAGGGGAACAGGCGGTTGACACGTCGAAGCATATCCTGGTAGTCAGTGCCGGCACATCGGATATGCCCGTGGCCGAAGAGGCTGTGGAGACGGCCCGCTTTATGGGAAATCATGTTGAGACGCTTTATGACGTTGGTGTTGCAGGTTTGCACAGGCTGCTCGGCAGTAAGAAAAAGATAGACGATGCCAACGTGCTGATAGTGGTTGCAGGTATGGATGGCGCACTTCCTTCGGTGGTGGGGGGACTGGTTGACAAGCCGGTAATCGCGGTTCCGACATCGGTGGGGTACGGCGCCAGCTTTAACGGTATCGGACCTCTGCTGACCATGCTTGCTTCGTGTGCTCCGGGTGTGACGGTTGTAAATATTGACAACGGGTTCGGGGCTGCCTACTTTGCATCTCTTATAAACAAATAGATTTAAATTCACTGATTTATGAGGATTGCCTATTTTGATTGCTTTTCGGGTATCAGCGGCGATATGCTGGCAGGGGCCCTGCTGGATGCGGGACTTGATTTCGGTGACCTGGAGAAGGAGATTGAAAAGCTCGGACTTCCGGGTGTAACGATTTCTGCCTCAAGGGTTGTTAAACAGAATATAGCGTCTACCAGTTTCAAGGTGAAGTACCCTGAGCAGAAGCACCATAGGGGACTTGATGATCTGGTACAGCTGGTGGAAAACACCTCCCTGGATGAAGCTATGAAAAAAAAGGCAAAGGAGATCTTCAGTAAAATTGCGGTTGCCGAGGCCAGGATTCACAATATGCCTGTTGAAAAGGTCCATTTTCATGAGATCGGCGCGGTCGACACCGTTGTCGATGTTGTGGCTGCACTCACCGGCTTCAGGATGCTGGGCATTGAAAAGGTGTGGTGCTCGCCCCTTAACGTGGGATCGGGTTTTGTCACATTCTCACATGGCAAGTTCCCTGTCCCTGCACCGGCCACTGCCGAAATACTTAAGGGTGTGCCTGTATATTCTGCCGGGTCTGACGGGGAACTGGTTACTCCCACCGGCGCGGCTGTAATTACCGCCCTGGCTGACGGTTTTGGCGATATGCCTCCCATGGTGACCGGAGCAATAGGTTACGGAGCCGGTACAAAAGACTTTGAGCAACCCAATGTTCTGAGGATCTTCGTGGGAGAGGCCGGCCAGGGTCAATCCGCCACCACCATAGATGTTGTCGAGACCAACATCGACGATATGAACCCCCAGTTTTTCGATCATGTTATCGATATGCTATACCGGGAAGGCGCTCTTGAAGTGTTTATGACAAATATCCAGATGAAGAAGAACAGGCCGGGTATAAGGCTTACTGTTCTCTCGGGGCCGGGGGCGGGTACAAAGGACAGATTGCTGAAAATCCTTTTCAGGGAAACAACCACAATCGGTGTGCGGATACGCCGGGAATCCCGTGAGGTGCTGGCAAGGGAGAGCATAACAGTCACCACGCCTCTTGGTGACGTAAATGCAAAGGTTTCCTGGTTTGCGGGTGAAATAGTGAATATCAAGCCCGAATATGAAGAGTTGAAAAGGATAGCACTTGAAAAAAATATGCCACTGAGGCTTGTTGCCGATGAAATTGCCAGGTCCATCGGGGAATTTGCAAAATCACCGGGTTGATGGAATATTTTTCTAATTTGCCGCAAGCCGGGTTTCGATCCCGGCTCCGGGCATGGGGGAAAAAAGAGACGGCACAACGAATACTGAATAATCTAATCTGAAATATCATGAGTGTTCTGGTAAACAGGGATTCAAAAGTTATTGTACAGGGATTTACCGGCAGTGAGGGCAGCTTTCATGCTTCACAGATGATCGAATACGGAACGAATGTGGTGGGAGGGGTCACGCCCGGGAAAGGCGGACAGCAGCACCTGGGAAAGCCAGTGTTCAATACCGTTTCGGAAGCGGTCAGGGAAACCGGAGCCGACACCTCTGTTATTTTCGTGCCGCCGGCATTTGCAGCCGATGCGATTATGGAGGCTGCTGAAGCGGGCATAGAGGTGATTGTAGCGATTACAGAAGGCATCCCGGTGTCTGACATGGTAAAGGTCAAAGAGTACCTCAGGGGGCGTAAAACCACTCTTATCGGCCCCAATTGTCCGGGCATCATCACCCCCGGGGAGGCAAAAGTCGGTATAATGCCAGGTTTTATACATAAAAAGGGCACAGTTGGAATTATCTCCCGTTCGGGTACGCTGACCTATGAGGCGGTTGACCAGGTGACCAAGTCGGGCCTGGGTCAATCAACATGCATCGGTATAGGGGGTGACCCGGTAATCGGAACAACCACACTCGATGCCGTGAAAATGCTGATGGATGATTCGGGGACTGATGGCATAATCGTGATAGGTGAGATTGGAGGCAACATGGAAGCCGAGGCGGCCAGGTGGATAAGGGATAACGGCACCAAACCGGTAGTGGGTTTCATTGCCGGCCAGACTGCCCCCAAAGGCAGGAGGATGGGACATGCGGGTGCGATTATAGGTGGAAGCGATGATACGGCCGCAGCCAAGATGAAGGTTATGAGGGAGTGTGGCATTACCGTGGTTGAATCTCCGGCCGATATCGGAAGTACCATAGCAGGCCTGCTGAAAAATAGCGGAAAAGCCGGTTGAAACACCGGCTTTGCAGTTTCAGGGCATGCAGCCCCGTTTCATCAGCGCTCACAATACAAGCCCATTATATCAGTGCTCACGGTTAGCTCTGTTTCATAAGGACCAGCAGTATAACCCCGCTTCGTCGGGTGCCAAATTAAAGCCCCTCATCCGGGGCCATGAACCACTTTTTAAAGCAGATCTTCCACCATCTGCTCAATTGTTTCAATCCCGATCCTCTTGGCGATTATTGTCTTGTCTGCATCCAGCACATATAGTGTAGGTGTGCTGTATATGTCGTAATTGAACCGGAAGTTGGTCTCATTCTGCGGATCAAATACGTTTACCCAGTCAAGGCCGTTGTCGTTTATATACTCCTGCCACTCTTCAACATCGTCGTAAATGTATACTGCAAAAACCTGCAGGCCCTGATCCCGGTATTTTTTGTACAGTTCGTTCAGCCTGGGCGTTACAACTTTGCAGTGCCCGCAGGCCGGTTCATAGAAATATATGATCGTGTATTCGGCTTCTATGCCGTGAAGATTCACAAAACTGCCATCGGGTATCCTCATCCTCATCTCTGCTGCAGTGCGCCCGATCAGGTTTGGTTTCATACGCTCAACCCTGTCCCTCAGCCGTCTGATGGTCTCATCATTGACCCAGAAAGCTTCTCCGCTGAGGTAATACCTTTCGGCAAGCTCAACGAACACCTCATCCATTCCCATTATGTTTGATCTTTCATAATGGTTCAGCAGGTATACAAGTACATATTGAAATACATCGTCATTAGCCTTTGCCAGCTCTATCACCCTTACAGCTTCGGGTATGATCATATCGGGAACCTGCATAAGGGTGCGGGTGAAGAAATGCTCCAGCCGGTTGTGGAGGACAGGGGTTCTGAGCAGGCGATCATCTGAAAAATCTATATTGTCGAAAAAGTGCTTCCTGTTATAATCATATCCCATTCTCCACCTTACGGAATCGGGGTTATGGGTACCTTCGGGTAATTCAAATTCAGGTATCTGCGGATTTTTCATGGCCCTTATAAGGTTGGCCAGCAGTGTGCCCGGCTGCCTTTCAATTATCGAGTTCCAGTATTCCTGAACCTCCCTGTCGAGTTCTCTTCCCCGCTCCTGGAGAATCTTAACCGAATCGGGATTATCCCGGTTCATCTCAATTCTCTGCTGGAGGTCTGATGATGCTCTCTGCCGCCGGTTCATGAAACGGTGATACTCAAAAAACTGCTCATTTTCAGCCGATCCGGATATTCTGATGTTTTCAACCGGGTTATCAACGGTGGTCTCAATCCGGAACTCCTGTTCCCGGTCAACCAGTATCTCGAAATAATCCATATCTGGCATAACCACCAGGTATATGCCTCCCGGAAGGGCTTCATCATCTTTGAACATACCCTCTCCGCGGGAATCAAGCATAATGGTATCTTTAATGTATTTCCTGTTACCGAAATGGTATGCAAGGAGCAGGGTCGTATCCTCCAGTCCGCTTATCCTGACGTTTATATTATAACCTGACGGGAAGGCCTGGTTTATTGCTGCAATGAAAACCAGCAGGAAAACAGCTGTTCTTTTAAAAGTGGTCATATTTTATCAGAATTTAATTTTACATCCTGTAAAGGAGGTACAAAAATAGCACCAGGAAATTTGTGCGCCAAATATTTATTATCAGGCAACTCTATATCAGCCACATATTACTTGCCTTTTTTGCCGATCCGGCTGTAAACAGAGATCAGCTTATCTTTTTCCATTTCCCAGTTCAGTTCTGCTGCTGCCTTTTTCAGGTTCTCCTGCCACCTGGAAGGGGGTGAGCTGAGCACTTCGTTTATTTTTTCCGATATTCCTTTCGGGGAAAGGCAATCAGCAATCAGGCCCACTTCATACTGTTCAATTATACGGCGGGTTTCGGGCAGGCTGGATACTACCACCGGGATGCCTGCAATGATATAATCGAAGATCTTGTTGGGGAGGCTGTACCTGTAGTTCAGGTTGCTGTCCTTGTCAAGTGACAACCCGCAGCTGCAAAGTGAGGTAAGCTGCATGAGCTTTTCGTAGGGCATTGGCGGTATAAAGCGTACCCTGCCGGTTAGTGCTTCTTCATCGGCTATTCTGCGAAGTACGGGCAAGGCATCACCTTTGCCGGCGATAACAAGCACTGCATCATGCACATGGTGCATTGACCTGACCGCTTCCTCTGCGCCCCTGTCAATATTAATGCCCGCACCCTGCAAGATCACGAATTTTTTTCTACGGGGAAGGCCGAAATCTTCCGGCTTTGCTTCATGAGAATTATCACCCGGGGCAGGAAGGTTGCGCACAACATCAATTTCTTTGCCGTATTTCTCACTGTAAATAAGGGCTATTGAGCTGTTGACCGTTATGATGTGGGAAAGCCCGGGAAAGATCAGGCGCTCTATTGCCTCCCATGTTTTCCTGACAAAGGGACGGCCGGTCAGTTCAGGCACCCCGGTAAAATATTCATGGCTGTCGTAGACAAGAGGCTTTGACCTGAGCCTGGATACGATGTAGCAGGCCGGCAGTGTGTCGAGGTCATTTGCATTGATGATGTCGAAGCGATTGAACAGCAGGAAAAAAAACAACCTGATGTTATATTCGGCATAAAACAGGGGCCCCCTGTTGAACAGGTGCTTTACACGCCTTGTTCTGTAGGGTGTTTCAGTCACCGGAAGGCTTCCCTTCAGTACCCTGCCCGTGAGGGTTACCTCACATCCGTTCTCATGCAATGCAGTGCAATGCCGCCTGAGCCTCTGGTCAGTCGCAAGGTCGCTTGTTGCTGCAACTATAATACGGGTTCCGGTCATTGATAAATTACCCTCATTGTTTGTCATCTGTCAGGTGACCTGCATGACGGTTGTAATTAAGGCAAAATAGCATATAATATATATTATTTGCAAAAAGAATAAACAAAATTAGCCCCTCAGGCCGGTATGTGAACAGATATTAAAAACCTATAATATTATTTAAAATATTTCTAAATAAACTATGAAATGTCTATATTTACAGTATATCAAGTGTATTTATGATTATCTGAAATAAATAATGTTATTAATTGAACAATTGAACCGGATGTGTGTTTAATAAACAGAAGCAAATATTAAACAAGATTGGTAATTCAAACAAATAGCTATAACTAATACAAAATGACAACAATAATGAAAAAAATAATGAAAATACAAACAGTATACATACTAATCGCAATGCTTGTTTTTTCGGGCTTTGACGCATTTGCCGCATCAGTAGGTGAAGAGTACAAACTTAAAAATGATAAAAAAGTATTTGATCTTTTTGCCTTTGGAACTGCTGAAGAGGAAGATTACATGCTTGAAAACTGGATGACAGACCTGACAACATGGAATGTTTACTCTTTCGAAGCTTCATACGAAGCTGATAATGTTCTGGAAGACTGGATGACAGACCTGACA
>REEN01000104.1 GCA_007695015.1 Marinilabiliales bacterium | reverse complement strand
ATAAAGTCCCTGTACCAGTAGTCAATCCGGGCATCCTTATGATCGCCGGCAAAGACCACCACACGGTAACGGAAAGAAAGTTTTTGTCCGGTCCGCATCTCTACCGGTTCGGCGTTGAAACAGAATGATGAAGGCGAGAAGAACCCGTAGTCCCTCGTAACCCATTGTCCGGGATAATAAGAGTTGTCAGGATGCTGGATAATTGCCAGTCCCTCAACAAACCCTCCATTATCGCCGTAGTAGGCGGCCCAGTCGCCCGCTTTTTCGCGGGTGCCGGACTCATCGCGGTTGCCTTGTGAGTCGACTATCGTTCCTGTACCCAGGTGCGCCCATTCAGGTCCGTGGTCAGTGCATCCCACAGCGATCTCCGGCCTCATCCTGGCACTGAAGAAGGAGTGTCCGGTAGGACTGACGGACAGGTCCTTCAGAACCTCAAACTCAAGGTCAAAATCCATTACCCTCACCTCAGGTGACGGTGCCCAGATCCTGACAGTCCGCTCTTCATTGAAATGGTGTGTCCCGGTAGCAGGGACTATCCATTCAAGGCGATCTGAGATAACAACCTTCTTGCCGTTATCTTCTAAGATACGCGGATCGCGAGAGAACACCTGGCCGGTCTCCAGTTCGTGACGCGGCTGCCAGTAATTGCCGCGCTCCACATTTTCACTTCTGACCCAGTCCAGGCTTACATACAGGGAGCTATGGTGCGGATATGGCTCCTGGTCCCATGTAGTGACCGTTTCCCCCGAAAGGGGTCCGACGACAGGATAGTAAAACGGGTACTTGTGAACACTGCCAAAAAGGTACGAGGTGAACTCCATGCCGCCGACCATTACGGTTATACGGTCTTCACTGGAAATGGCAGTGACATCCTGCGATATATCAGAATTGCAGCCCGTAAGCATCAAGATGGACAAAACAGGAAGTAACAGTGAAATAAAAAGCGATTTTGGTCTCATGATGTGAAGTTTTAATTTTGCAAATCACACCAAGTTATGAAAAAAGCCTGACCTTCACAATGCCGCCGGCAAAAATGACGGCAAAAGTCGCACCGGCATCAATCATTACTGTCTTAAACTGATAATGCCCCTGATGCCGGAAAATGTCACTGTCAAACGACCCGGGAAAGCAGCGGGCCATCTGTCTGCAGCAGGAGTTACCCGTGCAGGGTATAAGTATCTTCATTTGTCTGACACGGCAGCCATGATCCAGGATGTAAAAATTTGTCAATCTTTGCTATTTTTGAATCAGGGAAATCCATACGGTTTTATTGTTTTAACCGTTATTTAAAAACATGCTTCTATTTCCTTCAGTAAGCAAACCCGACAAAAATATCACCTTATGGCACATAAAAAGTTTTTGATCAATTCATTAAGAACAATCTTCATACTTACCCTGCTCGCCACGCCATTGTTCTTTGCAGGCTGCGAGAAGGATGATCCGGTTGAGCTGCCCGAAATCAGCACCATACCGGCTTCAGATATCAGCAGCACCAGCGCAAGTAGCGGCGGATACCTGATCGACGACGGTGGTTCGCCTGTAACCGACAGGGGCATAGTATGGAGCACGGACAACAACCCGACCCTTGAGTTCAATGAGGGACTTGTCTCAGCAGGTACGGGAGAAGGCATTTACCACCTTATGATGGAAGGGCTTACGCCCGAAACAACCTATTTCGTCCGCGCCTACGCTGTCAACAGCCTGGGAGAAAGCTACGGAAACGAAACGACCTTCACCACACTGCATGAATCGGCAACCGGACTGGCAATGACCGATATCGACGGGAACCAGTACAATACCACCATAATAAATAACAGGGAATGGATGACCGAAAACCTGAGGGTAAGAAGATACCGTAATGGAGATGACATACATACCGGACTTGATAATGAGAACTGGTTCCATACACTCGCGGGCGCCTATACAATCTATTCCCACGACCTGGTTGACGGCATAGGATCAGACAATGAAATGGCCGAAGCTTACGGACTTCAGTACAACTGGCATGCCGTAGAAACAGAAATGCTGTGTCCCACCGGTTGGCGGGTTTCGACTGCCGGAGACTGGGATGAGACCATTGAATACCTTGTTGAAAATCACCCTGATATCAACAACAGCAATATTGGCGATCACCTTAAGTCTTGCCGGCAGGAAGGATCACCGCTGCAGGGTGAATGTGACACCAGCGAACATCCGAGATGGGATTTTGATGATATCTATTCAGGAACCGACGATTTTGACTTTTCGGCTCTTCCTGGTGGCCAGCGCAACCTGCAGGGCTACCACGAATACCTGGGCCGTTACGGGTACTGGTGGACCGCAGATGAGGCGGGAGAATTCTTTTCATGGGCCAGGGTAATGGGATACAACACCGGCACTGTAGCCACCAGCTCGTTGCGCAAAAAAATAGGCCTGTCGGTACGCTGTGTAAGGGATGTGGACTAATAACCCCTTTCCTGTTTCATCTGCTCCATCTCCTGATCGAATGTCTCCTTGAACTTCTCATAGTTATAGTCCAGCCTGAGCCTGTCGTCATTTGATATCCGCTGATTCATGGCATTGAGGATATCATTCCCGCTGAGCTCAATGGCTATATATGTCCTGTAGGTCCCGTCAGCAGTCCTCGTCAGTTCCTCACAGATCACCCTTGTCCCTGCAAGCCTCTGCTCTATCACCTCCCGGCTGAGGCCTTCATAACGTTGCATGAACTCGGACCTGTCGCCCACCGTAATATCCTGCACGTAGTTGTCAATAACGCTCTTGACAGTTACCTCGATTTGTGAGGCAAGCTCAGCCCTTGCATTACTGAGTGCCATTCTCCTTGAGTTTGCCTGGTTGGTGCTTTCACCCAGGCTGTTGGCCCTGAAATACTCATTGTCGGTAAAGTACTCGGGGCCGCTGCACAGAACCACTACGCGGGTTTCGCCCTCAGGAACCGCAGCCTGCTGCTTGGATCTGCAATGAGTCAAAAGCAGCGCTCCGGCTGCAAAAAACACGATAACTAAAAAACTGGTACCTGTTTTCATAATAATTAGATTTGGTGAAAAATTAGTTAAGTATCTACCTGATCACGAAAGTATGGTAGTCAACTCTCCTGATATCAGGAGTAATACTGTATATCCAGGAAAAAATGATTTCAGAATCAGTTGATTGGTCTTCATCCCTGTACCTGAGAAAATGAACCGGTTCTTTGGTAAACACGAAGATCAACCGGTTGACCTCAGGCTCACTGGAGCTGTTGTCCAGATAGTACTCCACAAAACCGAAAGGAAATTCCTTAGTCTCACCCGCTGCAATCCCCTGATGTACCTCCCATTGATTGGGATACATCAGATAGGCGTTATTGTCAGTTATATTGAAAATACTGAGATAACAATCCTTTGTGGAATGAACGGAAAAGCTCAGAGTCTCACCCCGGTCATAGACCCCCTTTATCCCGTCAACTTTAGTGATGAATGCAGGATCGGGACGGGTTGTATATTTAATAACAGTTGCGTCTATTGTTACTTCATATTCAAAAAAATTTGAGTAGGGATTGAGTTTACGCTGCTCATCAACGACCTCGTAATATTGTACGGCACCTTGCAGTTCTGATTGAACATCGGAACTGAAAAACTCACTGTAGTCGTGATCTGATTCACTTGTGAATAACAATTCATAAGAGGAAAGGTGTTCTGTGACACCGGCCTGGCGCAATGCTTCAATTTTGGCCTGGTTTATGGCATCGCGACGTGCATCTGATTCGCTTATCCTGCCGGCAATAACCCCGACCCCTTTTGCCCCCTCTATGAAAATAGTTTCCTGTCCCCCAACAATCAGGCAATGTGAGTGCAAAGCTGTCACAAGCAATATAATAATTGATTTTCTATATCCGGAAATTTGCATATACAAACCTGTTAGTTTACATTCAGTTCCTCAATAAAAACCCTTTCAAACAGCCCTTTATCAAAAAGGTGGTTAATGGAGGGGTCGTTTGAAAAATCCTCCTCAATACCAGTCAGCACGTCACCGGTAGAGACTTCTACCGCGACCCTGTGCGTAAACATTTCACCATCATAATCTGTCTGTGTGCAAATAATTTCAACATTGCTCAATTGCTGCCTGGACACCAGGCGTGTTAACTGTTTGAATGCAGATGAGTATTCAGTACTATCACCGTCGCTTTGTTCAACAAAGTACCTTTCAGCGATTGACTCGATGGTAACACTGATATTTGCCGCCAGGTTGGAAGTTGCATCAAGCCTTGCCAGTCTTTCAGCCCTCCTGAGGTCGGCGTTTACACCAATTCCTGTTGCCCGGAAAAAAAGAGTGTCGGAAGTGTAAATATCAGAATCACAAGGGCCACCGGACAAATCCCCGTCAACACCCTGTGCGTATCCTGATTGCATACAAACAGAACCGGAAGCTATAAAAGAGAAGAGACAGAGCAAAATTGTTCTTGTATCGAAGAAATTGTTCATAGAATTGTTTTGTTGACAACACAGTTGTTCTGTCAGAATTCCGTGAAAACCCAGTTTTCCCAGCTCTCATCGAGAGTCGGACTGATATTGGTCTCGGGATTCTGTTCCCTGTGGTTCACCATCACTGATCTTGTTGCAACCGATTGACGCAGGTGATCTGCCAGCTCCCTGTATGATATCTCTCCCCTGCTTGCCTTCAGCATGCTAAGCAGGTGGTATGTGAACATCCCGTGCTGCTGGTCGCGGTATGGCAGGGCGGACTGGTCGCCTGAGGTTGCTGAAAACACCACCAGGTTACCTGATATGGACGGCCCCCTGGGCCTTACCCTCACGGCCCTGGCTGCCACAAGTCCCTGATCCCTCCCGCCTCCGCTGAAGCAGGCATCAATGAATACAGTAATCCGCTCTGTCGGATGCTCGGTAAGCTTTGAGTAAAAGTCACTCAATGGTACGGCAAAACTCAGGTTGGCTCCCGTTACATCAACAGGCATAAGGTAAGGTTCCCTGGTCTGCTCATCAGGGAATCCATGGCCGGCATAATAGATGAAAAACTCCGCATCCCCGCCGGTGTTCCTTGCGATCATGCTCATCCTGTCAAGGGCATTGTGCATCTCGACCGACCGTGCATTGAGCAGCATGATTATGTTGTTATCAGGCACACCAAGGACTTTCTGCGCATATTCCCTGAATATCCTGGCATCATGAACAGCAAATTCAACATTCGATTCCCTTTGCAGATGCGGCTGATAAGATGTGTAATCCTCATTGCCTATTATAAGGGCATACCGGTTGTTCAGCTCCAGCCCGTTATCAGGTATGTTTATATCCACATCAGAGGGTTCCCTTACCGAAGAGGTTACCGCTTCCTGCCTTGCTGCCGCAGTCAGTGATCCAACGGGACGGCTTTCTATCGAGAACTGCTCCCTGTTTGAATGCCCGCTGTTGTCAGTGGCAATGATAGTGACCGGGTTCTCATAACCAACCCTGAGAACCACATCGGCCACGTAGATAGAGTCATTTACCATCTGCGCGGGCCTGTTATTGACAAGAACATTGTCAATTCCAAAGTTGTCCCTCACCAGCAGCGATACCCTTACCGACTCGGAATCCACTATCGGCCTCATGCCAAGGCTTACTCCTTCAGGACTTATAACCCTTATATCGGGAGGTGTCAGGTCAACTATACTCTCCTGGCTGATGTCATATTCCAGTGCGACCCTTCTTGGCCGTGAGAACGCGAACTCCTCCCATTCCTGTTTTCTCGATGCCACCTGGCTGTTAGCGGCAAACATCATTGGCAGCTCAATGGAAACCTCACCACCCTCAAACCTCTCGTCAAATTCAAAACGCATGGTATTGTCTCCAGGGGTCAGCACAATGGGGCGTGTTGGAACTTCACTCCCGGTTATGCAACTTACCTTGGGAGTGCTGATGCTTAACTGCTGCCTGTCTATGACCACCACCGCATCAACCCCGCTTACCGGCCTCAGCTCCCTGTCCACCCACCTGAGGTTCATGCTCACTGGCAGCACATTGTCCTGGAGCTCATTTTTTTGGATGCTGATCACTCCACGCTTGCCTGACCTTGTTGCAAAGACAATCTCTTCGGTAGCCTGTGCAGTCAATTCAAAGCAGAATAACTGCAATAATAAGGCTGCAAGAGTGACTGGAAGAAAAAACACTTTGCTTGTCATAACAGGTTCTTTTGTTTGTTTTGATATCTAAATGTTACGCACTTACACTGCTGTTTGTTTCAGAATAACTTATAAGAAAACCCGATTTCAACCCCGAATCTCGCCAGGCGGGTTTCCCCGGGAACAATCCCGGTTGTCGAAATAAAATCCTCCGGGTGTTTGGGCCTGTCGTACAGTATGTCATTGAGACCAAATATCCCAACACCGCCAATTCTAAGATATGCCTCTGCTGTTATTGGTATGGACAATCCGACACGGGCAATGGCCGCGATGTTCGTGGGATTGACCTGCCAGGAGCCTGCCTCATCCAGTGCCACCTCTGCGAATCCATACTCGGGCACATCTTCAAGGGTAATGTCATACTCCTGGTAGTAACCCATCCTGTTTACAACGCCTTCCACACGGTAACCCGCCTTTTGTGAAATCGCATACACTATCCCTGCATCAAGGTAGATACCCGTTGAAGCTTTTCCTGTCCTTAAATTAAGCATCAAGGGTATCTCAATGTATTCAAGCGTGTTGAGCTCTGTCAGGTCGCTGATCTCAAACACCGGGTTATAGATATCATCATCCTTGTCAATAATTTCAATATCGGACTGCCCCGAGAAATTGTCAAGAGAGAGGCCGGCTGAGTATCGGACCATATTGGCGCCAATGGTTAAGCCCACCGAGCGGTTGAAAAACCATGTAACTGAGGCCCCGAAACTAACCTCCCTTTGTGGTGTCTGCTGCCAGTGGCTGTTGTCATTAATATCTGCTGAGAGCATCATCGAACCTGCCATCTCCCCTGAAACGCCCAGGTGAAGTCCCCGTAGCCTTTGATCTGCAAGGTAATTAACATGCCCTGTCTGATCACTGATGCCGGTGATGACAAAACCTGACGGGGAATCGTCGTCGATCATAAATTCCATGGCAAAGACAAGCGTCCCCGAATACTCGTGAAGCCTTCTTGAGAGAGTAAGGCCAAATAGCTCCTTATGCACCGAAACCTTCATCTGGTATGCTCCATCTCTGCCCGGCAGGCTCTCAATACCCAGAAGGGATATCTCACCGGTCTCCAGTATTACATCAAGTCCCGAAGGATAGTTACTGTGAATATAACCCACATAATCCCTTGCTGTAACCGAGCTGCCCCTTCTTGCCCTTTCAGCAGCATCGTTGAACACCCTGTCTCTTTGAGGGTCACTGAAAAGTCCAAGAAAAGCATCGGTATAATCCTGGGATATCCTCTCTCCATCCTCGGTAAAGCTCGCATACTCCTGGTACTGGTAAAGAACCTGCCTTGCACCATCCAGCGCCAGCCTCTCCTGCTCCCGGGTTATGTTACCGGCAAGTGAACTTTGTGCCGGTAAACACGAAACCAGCAAAACTAAAACAAACAATGATCCTTTTGGCGCAACTATCTTCACTTTGAAATTGTTATTTGTATATAAATGTTCATCGTCTATGCTGACCTGTCAATTTTTAACCAAAACCTGGACATCTACCACCTCCCCGTCAACTGCTGCCTCCAGAAAATAGACTCCCGACCGGAGGTTCTGCATATTGATCTGCTCATTAATGGAATATTCAGATTTGTCGGCACTGCCTGTATGTACCACCCTGCCGTTGTTGTCTGTTATCCTGATCCTGAGAAGGCCATAAACCTCCCCTGAGAGCTCATATGTTATTATACCCTCACTTGGATTCGGGAACACCGAGCCCATCTCTTCCACCTGGTGAAGCTTCTTGTTCAAGGGTATTCCAAGGGGATCGGAGAATGAATGGCACTGCCCCTCACTGATCCTCAGCATATACATCCCGGCTGCCTCGCGGGCTATGTAATACTTGCCCGTTGCCCCGGCAATAATTTCATTATCCATGAACCACTGGTAAGCATCAGCATTTACCGAGGAGATAAGAATATGTATTCTTCCCTTGACCCTGATGTCAGGTTTTTCGGGAGCAGGTGAGCCGGCAATGATAACATCCATTATGTTTTCCCGGCTGCAGCCAGTTGCATCAATCGTTTCAGTGACCGACACCCTCGGGGTATCTGTGTTATCACCCCAGTGAATACGGGCAAAGCCCCCGTCATGCTCTTCCAGCAATGTTCCGCCCACCGCTGACCAACTGTAAGAGCTGCCCTCAGAGGGCTCAATGCTGTAAACATTGCCATAGCTCCCGGGGCACACGTTATCATCACCACTTATAAGGGCCGGATCGGGCAAGGGATTGATCGTTACAACAAGGGGATCAGACTCTACACTGTTGCAGACACCGTCATATCCTCGCACGTAAATACTGGCCTGGCCGCTGTAATCGCTGTTCCATGTTACCGTTGCAGTCTCCCCGTTTCCGGTTACCGATCCTGCACCAGGGGGTTCAATGCGCCACTGGTATTCAAGGGCCGTTTCGCTTGATGTTTCAAATGTGGTTGAGCCGGTTCCCTGGCACAACTGATCCGGGCCGGAAGGTGTGGAACAGATAATATCCCAGTCGCAATCAGTATGCAGTTCATTGATGCTGCTTACGCTCCTGCCGTTAATGCTTTCGGCTACAACCCTGAAGTAGTAAACGGTGTTGGGCTCCAGGCCTGTAACCGTTGCAATGACAGGCAGCTCTTCGTCGCCGGGGTCAATGTCACCCGGTTCAGTTGTTTGTGCCTGCTCAAGCTGCGGGTCGGTGCCATATTCAAACCAGTAAACGGCAGCGTAATTATTGCTGTTTACCGTTGCGTTAAGCATGGCCGAGGATGTGGTTATACCGGTAGCATCACCTATTGCAACAATCGGGGCAGATGTACTAAAACCCTTAATCTCTCCCGTTGAGGTGCCCCCGCTGTTGGTTGCACTTATCACAAAATAGTACGGAGTATTTTCATCCAGTCCGATCACATCAACCGATACAGCCACAGGCTGGTTCCCGTCAAAAGTCCCGCTTACATCGGCCGAAAGCCAGCTCTGATCAATGGCATCGGTAAGCCCGTATTTGAATGTTACGCTTGTCTCGCTGTTATTCGGGTTGACCATCCCGTTGAGGGTAGCGCCGGTTCTATGGATATCAGTTGCATCTTTTGTTGTTACCTCAGGAGCCATATCCAGAGTTACAAGCTGCCTCTGATCACCATATCCCGTGCCCGCTGAATTCTCTGCCCTGACCCTGTAATAGTACCTGATAGCGGGTTCAAGAGTAACCATTGCCTCAACATCCTGGGAGGATTGTCCCTCCAGTAAATAGGTAGTTGACACACTCTCCCATTCATCATACCGGCCGCTCTGTTTTCCATACTCGAAACTCACTGTCGTAGTTAAATTATGAGGCATTACACTGGCATTCAAAACTGCCGATGTAGAAGTAATATCAGAAGCTGCAAGGGTTGCTGCACCCGGTGCTGCCATGGCTGTAGTGAATTGTTTAATGTCTCCTTCAGATAACCCGGAGAAACTCTCAGCCGCAACCCTGAAGTAGTAAATCTCATTTGCCAGCAATCCGTCAATATCAGCTTCAACCTCTGTGGCATACTCACCATCCACCGGCGAAGAGGTTGCCCCGGCCGTATTGTCCAGCTCTTCCGCCGTAAGGCCATACTCAAACCATACATCTGTCTCAAGGTTCCTGGGCACAACACTTCCCCTGAGGGTTGCAGAAAACGGTTCGATATTATCAGCATCAAGGGTCGTTACCCCTGGAGGGTCGCTGGTAAATAATACCCCGTCATGCCCGTATGTTGTTCCAAGATCGTTCTGTGCAGCCGCCCTGAAGTAGTAATATGTGTTAGCCTGCAACCCATCGAGAGATGCCGAAACAGGTGTCTCGTCAGTGCCGTCTATTGTTGGCGGATCGGCCTCAGCAGTTTCCCAGTTTTCATGATCACCCTCCCCTGTTCCATACTCAAACCAGACCGTCGTTTCAAGTCCAAGTGCATTAACCATGGCATTCAGTGTAGCAGTGCTTTCCGACACTCCGGTGGTGGCTTGTGTTACAACTGTCGGAGGACCCGGTATATAGAAAACCCCCTCCTCTGCAAACTCACCCCCTGCAAAGCTGTGGTCAACAGCCTGCACGCTCCATGCGTATAGTCCCGGCTCAAGGTCAT
>REEN01000103.1 GCA_007695015.1 Marinilabiliales bacterium | reverse complement strand
CTATTGTTAATAGAAGATTTTTCATGTGTCTAGGGCATTAACAATTACTTACAACTCCTGAATAAATGTATTGAGTACTATTTTGAGTTGTTGGTTTTATTGGGTGTGGAATTTAAATTATATACATCGGTTTAAAAGGTCATTAATATAATCTTATTTGGTGTGTATTGATTATGTTTTAATGGCTGATTACTTATCGAGATGAAGTTATGAAAAATATTGATACACTCATTTAATAATGCCGAAAATTGCATCAGGAATTATTTTTATGAATGCCTGCCTGATCGAATTCATATTCAGATATCCATATCTTCGATGGGTGATTTAATCTGCTGAAGGCTCTGGGTGCTGACATGTGTGTATATCTCCGTGGTTTTGGAGCTTTTGTGTCCCAGGAGTTCTTGGATTATCCTGAGGTCGGTGCCCTGTTCAAGCAGGTGGGTTGCATATGAGTGCCTCAACCAGTGCAAAGAGACTTCTTTGTTTATTCCTGCTTTGGCTGCTGCATTTTTCAGTACTTTTGCCAGGCTGGTGGCCGAGTATTGACTGTTTTTTGATTGTCCTTCGAACAGCCAGGTTGATGGTCTGTAGGCGAGGTAGTACTCCCGGAGACTCGACAGGATCTTCCCCGGTAAGGGTATAACCCTGTCTTTGTTACCTTTAGCTTGTCTGATTATCACGAGATTCCGGTTGCTGTCAATATCACCAGGTTTCAAATTCAACAGCTCGCTCCTTCTCAGTCCGCATGCATAGATTAAGCTCAACATGGCCCGGTGTTTCAGATTCCGTGGGGCTGCAAGGATTCTCTGTATTTCAGCTTTGCTTAGCACATTGGGTAGTCTGTGTTCACGCCTGGGTCTTTCAATTAACCCTGAGATGATTTCCTGATTATGAATCCGGGAAAAGAATAACTTGATGCCGCTTACAATCTGGTTTTGAAATGAGCTGGAATATCCTTTTTCAATCAGATGGCTGATATATTCAGATATATCACCATTTGTGACCTTGACTTGCGGCCCGCCATAATATTGAAAGAATTGCCTTATTGAACTGAGATATGATTTAATTGTGGAGGGGCTATACCTTTTCTGCTTCATATATTCCTCAAATTCTGCAATCTCCTTTTCCGTTCCGGGGTGTTTCAAATAATCGTCTTTGGCGATTACGGTATGCGTTATTGGACCAGAAGAGCCGTATGGTTTAGTGGCGGGGCTGTTATCCGCTTGCCGGATTTTGGAAGTTTCTCTTTGGAACACCGGGGATTTGGAATGATCAGGTGTTTGGGAATGATCAGGTGACTGGGAATATTTTCTTGCTCCGGGTAAATCCCCGTCTCTCTTTCTGTAGGGATGATATCTTAATACGGTTCTGCCTGAGTTAGGTGTTATGAGGCTTTTCTCAGCTTCGCTGATGTCAAGATGTGCTATTTTGCCCAAGGTATTCTGGATCTGTTTCAGGTTTTCGAGGTTATATATTACAAACCAGGATTTTAAATTATTGTGCCAGGATGCAACCCCCGTAAGCCTTATCATCTCTTCAATGTAACTGTCTCTCTCAAATTTTAGCAGAAGCAGATCTCGTCCGTTGTGGCTGGCCATAGACAAGTATATTATCTTTTTTACCATGATTGAGATATTTCTGTTTAAGCAAAAGCGCCCTAAGGCTGTTGTATTAATTAAGTTAAGAAATTTTTCCGGAATATTTGATCCTTTCTTGCAAGATTTTGGTATTCATGCCAACATCAGGATAGTTAATAGTCTGCTTAAAAGATATTAACCATTGATTTGAGTTGCTTAAACTTATTCTGAATTGCCTTGGCAATCATCTGTTTTGGTACAAAAATTTAATCAGTGTAGTGGTCAGAGTTCTTTCACCATCCAGATGTCGCAGGAGGTGTGGCCGGAGTTGCCAAGGGGGCGGCTGATCCTGCGAAAGCCCTGCTTCTCGTATATCCTTACTGCCTTCGCAAATTGAGGGAGACTTTCGATGTATAGCTTTTTATACCCGAGTGATTTTACCGCTTCAATACATTTTTCCATTAGTGCCCGTCCAATTCCCTTACCCCGGTAATCAGGGTGTAAATAAAACTTTGCCAGCTCTGCAGTATCGCTGTCCAGCCCCTCTGTAGGGTATATACCGCAGCAGCCGCAAATACGGTTCTCTTTTTCTGCAACAAAAAGCACCGACCGGCTCTTGCTGAACAAGGCGTACAGATCGTCAGTGGTCGGATCGGAATAGACCGTACCGTGATGGGGTGCTCCGTGTTCATCAAAGACTTCGCGGATCAATATGGCAAGATGGGGATTATCTTCTTTCCTTATTTCTCTGACAGGAACCGGGTTGTTCATGGTTAACCGGGAATTTATAATTGCAAAATTCAGATCATTAGGGTACTACAATGCCGGCAATGGAAGCCAGACGGACCGGCGAAGGAGGCCAGACGGGCCGGCGAAGGAAACCTGGCGGGCCGGCATTGAAAACCGGGAGGGATGGCAATGAAAGCCGGGATGGATGGACAAATTTTTCATTCCCTTGAAATATCAAATACAACCATAGCGTCTCCTCTTCTTACATACAACCTTCCTTCGTGAATCACCGGGTGCGAAAAATGCTGGCCTGTCCCTATATGATCAATGCTGGTCATGCTGATAATTTCCATTCCCCCGGGATTGGGCCTTGACAGTGCCAGTTCTCCTCTTTCAGTGTAAAAGTATAACCTTTCATCGGCATAAATGACTACTCCCCTGTCAATATCTCTCGAAGACCATAACGGTTCGCCGGTTTCACTGTCCATGCAATACCACCTTCTGCCTACATATACTGCGGCATAGATGTGATCATCAACTATAACTGCACCGCCATGCATCGGGTTGATCTCCTTGTTTTCCCATACCGGCTCAATCTGACTTCCGTCGGAACTGAGCTTAAGTTTTACGCTACCAGCTTCATCAGTGCTGAAGGCATAGATATAACCATCCCTGAATAAAGGTGTGTTGGCATGTATTGAGTGGCGGTTGGTAAATGGGTATGACCAGAGGAATTCACCGTTTTCAGCATCGAGGCCGACAATTCCACCTGCCATTTTGGTAACAAACAGTTTTCTTTCAGGCAAATCAACAATCATGGGAGAGCAATAGGCTGACTGGTCGCCCCTGCCTGTTCCCGGGCTCGACCAGATAATCTCGCCTGTAAACCTGTTAAGGGCCACAATATTGTGTTTCCTGCCACCGGGTGCAAAAAACACCTTGTTTCCGTCAATCAGCAGGTTTTCTGTTATGCCCCAACGGATATTGCTGCCACCAAAATCATCAGTTGCATCTCTTGACCAGATCTCTTTACCTGTGTCAGCCTCAAGGCACATTATTTTTCCCATTCCGCTTACCAGGTACAGCAGGTTATCTACAACAAGTGGTGTTGATCTTGATCCGCGATAGGACCTGCGGAATTCGGGACCGTAATCATACTGGTTCAACAGCTCACCATCTTTGTTGAATATGAAGACATAGCCCGTTCGATCTATCATCCCCGAAAGGTAAATCTTCCCGTTTGAAAAAGAGGGCGAAGAATATCCATGTCCGATCCCCTCAATTGTAAACAACACTTCCGGGCCCTGTTCCGGCCACTCTTTTAACAACCCGGTCTCATGATATATCCCGTTTCTGCCGGGGCCGCTCCAAGATGATTTTATCTGTGCAAAAACCGATACCGATATAAACGATGTTAAAAAGCAAAAAGCAATTAAAGTTTTCATATATAATGAATTGTATATGGATGATCAAAAGTAGCTAAAAATATATTATTCGTAACCGATCACGATTGAGGCAGAAGAGTGTTTCAGGATATTGAACTGGTTTGAATTGGTTGTAATTGGTTTTATATTTGTTCGAATTGAAAAAATGCCTGGCGAGCCTGATAACTTAAATTCCAGATCCTTAATTTATGTCGCGCTGGTTGATTATTGCCGGAATAATATTGATCGTCATAGGACTGCTGCTGCACTATGCTCCAGGTGCCCTTAACTGGTTCGGCAGGCTTCCGGGCGATATCCGCATTGAAACGGAGAGGACAAGGGTTTACATCCCCATCACATCAATGATACTGATAAGCCTTGTGCTGTCATTGCTGATCAGGTTGTTCAGGCACTAAGAGGTAGTAAAACAGGGGGTAATGAAGAGGAGGGCAGTAGTAAAATGGAGGCCGGAGTTAGGAGGAGGTCAGGTGTAAAGTGGAGGGCAGAGTTAGGAGGAGATCAGGTGTAAAGTGGAGGGCAGGTGTGACGTGGAGGGCAGAGTTAGGAGATAAGCATTGGGGATGGAAGAAGGAAACTGGAGCGGATGAAGGGATCTGGACAAAGAAGCAACCATGGTTATTTTGGAGTAGGTTAAGTATTTTGGAAATTAGCGGGAGAGATTAGAAGTGAACGACGGAATGTTGCGAGGAACTTCAATCATTAAGTTTATTTTTGCACAGATTAAGATTGCTTTTTGATAATGGCCAGGGGAGCCGTCATCTTAGAAAAATGAGCTACAACCAGCCTCTTGCAGAACGAATGCGCCCGAAGACCCTCGATGATTACGCGGGTCAGCAGCATCTTGCCGGAAAGAATTCCCCGTTAAGGAAATTAATAGAATCCGGAAAGGTGCCATCGATGATCCTGTGGGGGCCACCCGGGGTAGGTAAGACCACGCTTGCGCGGATAATCTCGAACACGCTCGAGAGACCCTTCTATACCCTGAGCGCCGTGCATTCGGGAGTCAAGGATGTGAGGGAAGCGATCGAAAAGGCGAAAAAGCAGCAGTTCTTCAACCGGCCGAATGCCATACTTTTTATCGACGAGATACACCGGTTCAGCAAGTCGCAACAGGACTCGCTGCTCAGCGCTGTGGAACAAGGTATTATTACACTGATCGGTGCCACCACTGAAAATCCCTCCTTCGAGGTGATAGCCCCCCTCCTATCCCGCTGCCAGGTTTATGTCCTGAAACCACTTGAAAAGGATGATCTGCTCGGACTGCTCGACAGGGCGCTAAAGCTGGATGTCACGATGAAGGAGCGTGAAATAAAGGTCACTGAGCATGAAGCGCTGCTGAGGTATTCGGGCGGCGATGCCCGCAAGCTTTATAATCTGCTGGAGCTGGTCGTTTCGAGCGAGGATGATGGTGCCGTTGAGATAACCAATGGCAAGGTGCTCGAAAAGCTGCAGGAGAACATCGCGCTATACGACAAGAGCGGCGAGCAGCATTACGACATCATCTCCGCCTTTATCAAGTCCGTCCGCGGAAGCGATCCCAATGCAGCAGTCTACTGGCTGGCAAGGATGCTGGAGGGTGGCGAGGATATCAAGTTCATTGCCAGGCGGCTTGTGATCCTCGCGGCCGAGGATATCGGACTTGCAAATCCCAATGCGCTGCTGCTGGCAACCAACTGCTTCCAGGCGGTGTCGATGATCGGTATGCCGGAGGCCAGGATCATACTGTCGGAAGCCACCATCTACCTGGCCACTTCACCCAAGAGCAATTCGGCCTATATGGCTATTGACGATGCGCTTGAGCTGGTGCGGAAGACAGGCGACCTGCCGGTTCCGCTTAATATCAGGAATGCGCCCACCAAGCTTATGAAAGACCTTGGGTACAGCAAGGATTACAAGTACGCCCACAGCTATGACGGGAACTTCACCCAGGAGGAGTTCCTTCCGGAGGAAATAAAAGGCAGGAAGATTTACCAGCCCCAGGATAACATCCGCGAAAAGGATATATCGGCAATGCTTAAAAGGTGGTGGAAAGACTTTTACAATTATTGATTATCAATAATTCATGCCATATTCTATGCTCAGGGTGGTTTAATAAATTCATTGAAACGACCCATGTTTATTGAATTGGGCCCGGAATCAATAGTTTACTGGCCAGGAAGGTACCGGCCGGCAGCGAAAAATCAATTAATCCTGGTTTGCAACCCTTGAAAATATCTGCCTTGTAACAATTATGGTAATCAGCAGATGGTAGGCAATTCCCCATCCAAATGAGGTCAGAAACTGAACCGGATCAGTAGTGCTCGTAAATGCGCTGTAAACCCACCACGCGGGAAACACCCCCAGCAGACTGGTCCACCATCCTGAGAAGATAAATGCCGGCAAGGGAAACACCAGCAGGAAGTTGAGGATCTTAGCCAGAGTAGCACCCTCAATCTTGTTGGCGGCAAAGAATGCCGGTACCATTCCAAACGCTGCCGCAGTTGAGGCCGCAAGGAGTGATAGTAACAGGTTCTGGAGCAGGCTGGCTTCAGACAATCCTGAAAACCCAATAGTTATTAATGCAGCGAAAGTGCCGTAAATAGAGATAGTCCATATTCTGTTAAGAACGATCTTCCTGAATGAAACGGGAAGTATCATCAGGGCCGGTAACAATCCGTTATCCTTCTCATCCAGTATTGCAAAGGCAAGTGCCATTCCCGGCATCGCCCCGGAAGTCATAGCCAGCATGGCGAGGACCAGCATATTGTATTCGGTGGCTTCCGGAACGGCTTCCAGGAAATAAGGGTAGCCCCATCTCAGTAATGCTGTGATGAGAAAAGGGACAAACAGCATCATAACGAGCGAAGGGTCCCTCAGTATGTTCTTAATGTCGGTTATTATTATATTTAATGCAGGGCTCATTTTACTGTATGTTGATTTGAACAATCCATTAGTATCATTTTGTCAGCATTTTAAAGTATGCCCTTTCAGCAAACACATAACTTATAAGTACTGCTGCCGGCAGGTACAGTACGGCGTATGCGATTTCTGCCATCGGTAAGTCCGCCGTACCTTCGAAGGCGGCCCGGAACAGGATCAGCGATGCCTGGGTGGGAACGATATACCATACCCAGGTGTCGGTTGCCCCGAAATAATTGAGAAAAGGAAGGCAGGTGGGAATCATGAACATGGGAATTACAATGAAATACTGATTGAAAGTGCTTACCCTCGAAACACCAACGAAGCCGCCGAATATGAACAGCAACGATGACAGGACTACGGCGGCAGACAGGTAAAGGAAACTGAAATTCAGTCTCACGCCTGCCAGAGCCATTACCAGGCTTGCCGCAAGCGCTATAGTTGTCAGCGCTATACCTTTTGAGAGAAGATATTCGCCGGGTCGGACAGGGGTGACGGAGAGAGCCTGGATGGTGTTGGAGCTTTTCTCGAAAAGCACCATCGCACCAATGAACATAAATCCCAGCATCACCGGGTCGGAAAAGATCAGCAGCGTCAGCACCATGGTGAATGACTCTTCGGGAAGGACCTGGATGATAATCACGTAAAGAAGGGTGACAAGCGCTGCCACGGCCAGAATTTTATTGCGGACTATCAGCTTGAAATCAAGCTCTATTAGTTTTATCAGCCTGTACATCATTTTTGTATTTTATTGGATCCCCGGTGTTTGTGCCGGATGCCAGTTTTTCCCCGAAAGGGAAATAATACAGTTTCCTGTTTATCCTGGTCGGAATATTATGGCTGTTCATCTTTTTGCACCTGCTCATCTGAATTGATGTTGATGGATTCCTCCCCCGTAAGGGACTCCCCTGTTGTCTTTATGAATATCTCTTCAAGGGTAGCCTCGGAGGTGTGCATCGACCTGATGTGCTGGTTGCGGATGATCGAGAGAAACCGGTCATTACCCGCCAGTCCGTCAAGCGGAAACTCTGCTTCAGCGGGTTGTTGTTCGCCATACTCAACCTTCAGTTTCCGGGTACCATGCTGCAGTTGCAGATTCACGGGGGCGTCGGTAAGGGCGATGCGACCGCGGGTTATGAAGGCCACCCTGTCGCATAGCTCCCCTGCATCGTGCATGTTATGGGTGGTCAGAAAGATAGTCTTGCCCCGGCTGCGCAGGTTCTTTATGATATTCTTTATCTTCCTGGCATTAAGCGGGTCAAGTCCGGAAGTAGGCTCGTCGAGGAACAGGATATCAGGATCATGAATCAGCGCCCGCACAAAATTGAGTCTCATCTTCATCCCCTTTGAAAAACCGGAGGTCTTCCTGCCGGCATGCTCCTCCAGTCCGGTTATACGCAGCAACTCCATCGGGTCTTTCGTCCTGTTGCTATAGAAGGAGGCGAAAAACTGGAGGTTTTCAAGTGCGGTCAGTCTCGGGTAGTGATTCGGTAATTCGAAGCCTACACCTATCATATTATAGAAATCACCGTTAAGCACACTTAGCTCCCTGCCCGCTATCCTGGCGCTGCCGGAGTATCCCCTTAACAGCCTGATTAGTACCTTCTGTGTAGTACTTTTTCCTGCACCGGAAGGGCCCAGGAACCCGAATATCTCTCCCCTGTTCACATCAAAGCTGATGCCGTCAACCGCAGGACTCTTTTCGCCACGGTATCGATAGGTCAAATCTTTTACCTCTATCATGTCAGTTATATTGAAGATTATTATGCGGTGCAATAATTCGTTCAGAGCAGTAAAAACAGTGTCCATACCTGCCGGTCAGACCCCGCCTGTGCATTACCTCTTCTTTATAAGTTCCCAAATCTGCATTACCATCTCTTTTTCCCGATTCACAGTTTCGGCCGATTGTCCCAGAAGTACTCCATGCATCTCATATCCGTCAAAAGCCCGTACTATGTGCCCGGCCATAAAATTGATATCCACACCGGGTTTCAGCTCTCCATTGTCTTGCGCTGACCCGAGTATTTCTCTTACCAGTGATATCTCATTATCAACCAGTATTGTAACTTTCTCCCTTACCCCGGGCAGATACCGGATTGCCTCGGCTATGAACATAAAAAAATTAAACTCCTTATGGCCTGTTTTGTATTTACCGGCAAACCACTCGAATGCCTGCTGTTTTTTATCAAGCAGGCTGTTCATATTTACAATGAAGCCAGCATTTGGGGAGGGTCGGAAACCCGAACCTGGAGACGCACCGAAAAAGAATTGTTCGGCTACATCAGTAAACAGCTCCTCCTTGCTGCTGAAATGATGATAAAAGGCGCCCTTTGATATCCCGGTCTCTTTCAGAAGCTTGCTTAGGGTTACGTCGCGGTAGCTTACCGTGAGAAATAGGGCAAACGCCTTATTTAAAATACCCTGTTTTGTTGATGCCATGTTGCAAATATAATCAAAATACCGACCAGTCGGTTTGTTATTGAAAATTTTTCTCGATTTATTCGAACATATTGTAACTTTGTTTTTGGAAATGTGCTTTGGTCAATCCTGGAAACCCTCGCTCTTTGGTCGCGGTAATGCTCTGGAGGGGCTTCACCCACAAATCCCTATCCCTGAGTTTCATGAGCATCATCAATATTGGAAGGAGCCCGTTTACTATCCATGTACCGCAGAGCTAAACTGAGTATTAGCAACATTTAAACAATTAATATATATGGAAAAGCAGGTATATTTAAAAGAGAATATCGACAAGTTCATGGCATGCAAAAAGTTTGCTGTGGCCGGTGTTTCAAGTAAGAGCTACAAAACAGGCAGCTCTATCTTCAGGGAGCTTAAGAAGAAAGGTTACGATATTGTTCCGGTAAGCCCCAATCTTGACTATTTCGAGGAATTCAGATGCTACCGGTCGGTTAGCGAATTGCCCGATGATGTTGAAGCGCTTATTGTAGCTACCAAACCAGAGCAGGGAATCTCTGTGATCCGTGATGCTGAAGATAAGGGTATCAAAAACATTTTCGTGCAGCTTGGCGCGCACAGCAACGAAATCATTGAATATGGATCAAGAAACGAATTAAACCTGATTTGCAAACAATGCATCTTCATGTTTGCGCAACCCACCGGGATTCACAAATTTCACGAGAAACTTGCAAAGCTGTTTGGAGCTTATCCAAAACAGCGGCCGGAGAAATCAATCACTGTCGCCGGGAATTAATGGCACAGTATCAACACTGTCTATTCTACAGAAAATTGCAGTCAATGTTTACCTTTGTACGTAAATTCACAAATCTAACAATACCTTTATTCTATAGTTATGGAAATAATACGCCACTATAAATCAAAGCATAGAAACGGACATAAACCGGTAATTCGCAAATACCGATCATGCAGGTAAGGCAAAAGAAAAAAAAATCAGGCGGATTATTTGGATCAGGCGTAACCGGATGATCTTGAACATACACTGAGTTGAGATATATATGGCACCAGGATCGTTAAAGAAGAACAGGTTAATAAGGGATAATGAAATTTCCGGATCATGGCTCCCTACTTCATTAAAGGAGGTGAAGATCAGGGGATGGAACGAGCTTGATGTAATTCTCTTTTCTGGTGATGCCTATGTTGACCACCCCTCTTTTGGTATTGCAGTGCTGGGCAGG
>REEN01000102.1 GCA_007695015.1 Marinilabiliales bacterium | reverse complement strand
TATAAAATAACCCCTGCGGAATGAAGGAACTACCAATACCTTCATTCCGCAGGGGCTATTACCAAGATCACTTAACCTAAAACCACCTGAAAACCAAATTACTAAAACTAATCGCCGGGAACGGCGAAGTAATGTCGATTCTTAAAAGCATCTTTTAACCGGGTTAACCGCCGTTTCAGGCAGAGAACATCAGTTGAGAACTGAAGTTCCCCGCAGCTTGCTGGCTGCAGGGAATGTGTCTTCAGTATCCAAAGAATATTAATATCCCGGGTTGTTCCCGCTTTCAAGCATCAGCGGATTGCGATCCATCTCCGATTGTGGAATTGGAAAAAGAAGATGAGTCGAAACATCAAACGCAAACAGTGCAGGATCATAATCAAAGCCAAAGTCCTCCGCCGTCCAGGTCCCCAGGTTTATGTATCCTGCAGCATGCCATCTCCGGAGGTCGGTCCAACGATGTCCGTGTTCACCGGCAAGCTCCAGAAAACGCTCATGCATGATATCTTCCATGGTAACTGAAGCCAGATCGGCTGGAACTGGAGAAACAGAACCGTCAGGTGTCGACTCCCTTGCCCGTTGCCTGATATCATTCACCTGCCTCAGAGCCTCACCCTGGTTGCCGGTAGCCAGGTAGGCCTCGGCAACAGCCAGCTTGACATCAGCAAGACGCAGAATCCTGGTATTGTTTCTCGATGATATTTGCCATATTGGTTCATGAGCATTTCCTCTCTCCCCGTTTACATATTTCACTATGTGATATCCACCAAACCTTTCCCAGGGTTCTATCCACCATAGAGACCAGTCCATATTGTCTATATCGTCATTATCCCTTATTGTTTCTGATCTTCTCGGATCACCAGGTTCGAATGCATTGATCAACTTAGGTGTCGGCCCCATTCTTCCTGTTGTATAATTTCCCCAGTGATTGGTGAACATATGATACATTGCACCGGCTTGCCCGGCACCACGACCGAAATCATTATCCAGCCAGGCATTATCCTGCCCGCTGGGATTCATACTAGCCTGAAATTCAAAAAGGGATTCTGCATTATTTTCAAAACGGTAATCGAAGTTTTCACCAAAATGCACCAGTTCCCTGTTTCCTGATATTTTTTCGAAAGCAGTGATTGCCTTCTGATAATCCTCGGTGCTTTTGTTATTGTAACATGCACGGGTTACATACAATTTTACCAGAAGTCCGTATGCACCATCCTTGGTTATCCGGCCAAGATTTCTGTTATCCCAGGAATCGGGGAGCAATTCAGCTGCCTTTTCAAGAGAAGCAATGGCATTATCAAGCATCTCAAAGCCCTCGGAAGGCGGTAAGATAGCATCTTCAACAGTAGTAATACGCTCATCCTGTATTGGTGCTTTGCGCCACCAGTCCCATAATCTGAAATATACCCATGAGCGCAGGAAAAGCATTTCCCCCCTGTTTGCATCCATTAGTCCGGGAGTATCATAAAGCTCCTGTATTTCCGGGTCATCAAGTCGGTCAAGAACGAAATTGCATCTTCCAACGACGGCATAAAGTCGTTTCCAGAGCTCTTCCAGATTACCATTTGTACTGGTAAGACCGGAAAAGGTAAAAAGAGTTACTCCAGTATGTTCTCCGGCAATGTCATCACCTGGAAGCAACATGGGTGGCAAACAACTGGAATTATTGAGTATAGGCGAATAGAGACTAGTGAGGGCGGCATATGCGGCTCCAACCGCTCTCTGCATTCGCCCTTCATCCTCGAAAAAGACAGATTCAAGCTCCTTGGTTGGCTTTATGTCCAAATTCTTGTCACATGAAGGATTGACAAGGAAGCACATAAGCAAAAGCATTCCTTTTGATATATATTGTGTTATTTTCATAATTCGGATTTTTTTTTACTACATTTCTATTATATTCAGAAACGGGCATTCAGTCCCATAAACAATACCCTGGGTGTGGGATATTTATCACTTTCCGGATCAAGTCCCCGATACGGAGTTATTGTGAATAAATTGGATACCCCGAGGTAAATCCTTAAATTCCTGATATTATCATTCGTGAATGCATAGAAGGATTGAGGAAGGGTATATCCGACCTGGAGGTTTGACAGACGAAGGTAGGCAGCACTTTCAACAAAATAATCTGATGCACGGAAATTACCCGCCGGATCACCCCTCATTATCCTTGGCATATCTGTGTCTCTGTTCTCAGGTGTCCAGGAGTTCAAAACATCTGTAGAAAGGTTGCCTCCTGTTCCGGATGTGTATTCCAGAGACTGCCTGACCACATTATATTTAACCACATCGCCGACACCGGTAAATACCGCTCCCATATCAAATCCCCTGTATGTCAAATTCATATTGAACCCATAGAAATATCCGGGAATGCTATTTCCAAGGTAAACCTGATCATACGAATCAATTGTTCCGTCCGGACCTTCCGAATAAAATTCATTATCATTTTGCGGAGCGCCCCTGAGATCCTGAAAATAGAAATCACCAGGCCCGAGTTTTGGAGTCTGATAATTTACGTCCGAATTTTCGGCAAGCCATGCATCTATTTCGGACTGGTTCTGGAAAATCCCGCCAAGCTTATAGCCTCGCACGTAAAAGAGGGGATAACCTTCCTCGATACCTTGTCCGAATAGTGGTATACCTTTGTGGGTGCTGACTACCTCGTTATCATTAAGAGTGAAATTTCCTCCCATACTATATCCCAGTTCACCGATCCGGCCTGTATAGTTCAGTGCCAGCTCGACCCCACTGTTTCTTACAGAAGCAATGTTATCAACCGGTTGTAGCGTCACGCCAACGCTGTTGGGAAGTGAGACCGTCTGCAGAATTCCATCTGTGAGTTTATCATAATACTCGGCGGTAAAATATAGTCCTCTGAACAAAACAGCATCAAAACCTATATTGAAGGTTGTTGTCTTTTCCCATTGCAAATCCCTGTTGGCTATACCAAAAACGGTTGCGCCGGAGCTGTAATAACCAAGCCCGTCATCGGTTCTGCCCCATGAATATGCAGGCCTTGTGTCAATAACTGAAAGATAGGCCATATCACGAACCTCCTGGTTGCCCAACTGTCCCCATCCTGCACGTAGCTTCAGATCATCAAGCCAGTTGACATTTTCCATGAATCTTTCATTTGTGACCCTCCATGCTGCCGAAACGGCAGGAAATGTACCCCACCGGTTTTCAGGTGCAAAACGTGCACTTCCATCCCTCCTCATGATCAGATCAAGGTAATATGTATACTGATAATTGTATCCTATCCGGCCAAGCAATCCCTGCAAGGAATAGCGGTTACCTGAAGATTCAGTGCTAGTTAATTCTCTCTCCACGGAACCATCAATGAATCGAAGATAATCAAGGGTAGTTGACATGTATTCGCTACTGTAAGAAACAAACTTGCTGTTATATTGCTGATCCATTCCGCTGAAAAGCAGGTCCATGTTATGTCCGTTGATTGAAGCGGAATAATTTGCAAAAACTTCCTTTACGAGGTTGGTGTTATTAACTAAACGTTCTGCATAAGTCCCAACAGAACCGGGCCCACCTATTCCTCGCGGGTCTCCTCTTGTATAATCAAAAACGCTCGTCCGTTTATCAGTGAATTCAAATCTTCTGTTATCAAAAATATCCCTGCTAATCTGGGCCCTGATTGTAAAATTGGTCACCGGCTCAAGTTCAAAGTACAAATTCCCCATGTTGCGGTCGGTTTCATAATATGCATCATTTAACGCATACGAGCCAATATCATGCAATCTTGTTCCCTGCCCGTATAGCTTGGCACTGCTGTATGTTCCGTCTGGCCGCACCCCTCCAACAGTGGGAGCATAACCACCCGGACCATCTTCATCATAAATTGGCTGCCAGGGCGGAAACATTGCATATTGCCAGAAGTTTATCCGAAATGAATTGTCCCTTCCCTCAGCCTGGCTGATCCGGTAGTTCACTCCTGCACGCAGCCAATCGTTTATCCTGGCATTTATCTGGAAAGATCCGGAATAGCGCTGCAAATTATTGTGAACCAGAGCACCTTCGGTATCGGCAAAACTGCCTGACAGGGAGTAATCAACCCTGTCGGTTGCACCGGAAATCCGCAAAGAATAATCCTGGGTCGGGGCATTGTGATTCTTCAGAGCATCCTGCCAGTTGTAAGTAGGACTGTTACCCAGGTACCGGGGGTGGCTCGGGTCAAATAAACCCTCGTTCTCCGGGTCGACCGGAATTTCCGGGTCACTTGCGTGTACCCGTTGTATATGAGACGTGTATTGAGCAGTGTTCAAAACATCAATATGTTGTGGAATATTCTGAATTCCAAAGCGGCTGCTGAATTCAACAGAAGGTGCACCTAATTGTCCCCTTTTGGTGGTTATAAGTATTACACCGTTTGCAGCACGGACACCGTATATAGCCGCAGCCGAAGCATCTTTAAGTACGGATATTGATTCTATGTCATTCGGATCTATCATAGCCATTATATTTAATGGCCCCCTGATGTCAGTTGCTCCCAGGTCCTCAATACCTTCATAGCCTGCACCATACTCAGTAACAGGAATGCCATCGATAACATAAAGAGGGTTTGATATCCCCCAGGTATTAACTCCCCTGATCCTGATCTCAGGCCTCGCCATCGGATTTCCGCTTACACCCCCAACTTGTACACCGGCCATTTGTCCCTGCATTGCAAGTTCGGGAGTCATGCTGATGGTTCGTGCAATTTCTTCAGAAGCAATGGATGAAATGGATGTGGTCACGTCCCGTGCTCTTCTTGCCCCGTAACCAATGACCACAACTTCATCAAGAGCCTCAAGCTCCAGTTTCAAGCCTACATCAATTACCTGCCTGCCACCAACCGGTATCTCCTCACGGACATATCCAATATATGAAAACACAAGAACAACCTCATCGTCGGGCACATTAAGCGTATAACGTCCGTCAATATCAGTTATGGTTCCGGTGGTGGTTCCTTCAATGAAGACGTTCACACCCGGTAAAGGATCGTTGTTAGAGGCATCGGTAACACGACCGGAAACAACATGCTGCTGCAGCTCTTTCCTGGGTGCTATAACAACTAAATTATTTTCAAGAACTCTATAGGACATATCCGACATAAGCAACAATTCATCCATTGTTGAATTAATGTCGGTATCATCAACATTTATATTGACTCTTTTATTCAGGTCGGCAAATGCTTCATTATAAAAGAACCTGTAGGGGCTTTGTGTTTCTATCTCCCGTAACACATCCCTGATCGATTCATTATGCACGCTAAGCGTCACCTGCCCATGCATGGATACCGAGGCTGATAGCTGTACTGCACAAATTAGCATTAAATAGAATGTCAGTTTCATACGTAGTAGTAGTTTTTTACGAAACAAAACAGAATTTGAATATTTTTTCATAATTTTACAAGGTTAATTGTTAATAATAAACCATGGCGTGAAAATGCCTGAGATGGTTGTTATTAATGATTAATGGTTTTCTTTAAAACCGGGTGGATGGTGGAATATTTGCCCGGTTTTTCTTTAAGGGTTTTTGCATAGGCTTTTGTTTTAATTTTAGGTTAAGTTTAAAGGTTAATAGAGGGCTTACTTCATTGATAACTCTCTGAATATGTGTCTCCTTCTCTGATCCAGCTGAATGGTGACAACTCCCTTTTCAATCTCATACCTGATCGGAGCCGACATATTAATTATGCCCAGGATTTGCTCAAGAGTTTCCTGATGGAAATTGCCAGTGAACTTATGATCCTTCAACTCATCTGACTCTATTACTACAGATACATCGAATTTTCGTTCCAGGATAACGGCAAGATTACTTAGTTTTTCAGCGGTGAAAATAAAAACACCGTCTTTCCATGCAGTAGCTTCACGGGTATTTACATTGTTGGCCAGCAACAACTTCGGAGGCTCAATTATTTCAACCTTTGCCTCAGGAATTCTTTTTTCCGGTTCAGGCTGGATTTTATCTTCATCCGGCAGCACATGCCTGTACTGGCCTTTAATATATGTCACTCTTTGACTGGGCGTCATGGTGAGATCAATGTTTTCTCCCTCAATCTTTACCTTTCCCTCAACAAGGGTGGTTATTATCTCTTCTTCATCAGGGTATGCCTTAACATTGAATTTTGTTCCAAAGGCTTTTATTCTTAACCCGGATGCCTCTACAACAAATGGCATCTGAGGATTGGTTTCAACCTCAAAATAACCTTCGCCTTCGAGCATAACAATACGGTCATTAAAACCGAAACAACCTGAATAACTGATATTTGAACCGGCGTTCAGCTTAACTATACTACCATCCGGCAGGACAACTTCACCTCTGCCGCCTAATGGAACATTAACCTGGTGAGTTGTTTCCATGCTTATCAGGCTATGCAGCTTTTGCGAAGTAATTCTCCAGGCAACGGTGGCGCCGACCGATACAAGAAGGAGGAACACAGCGGCTATCCTGATCGCTTTTTGTAATGGAGAAATGGATATGACTGGTGTCTTTTTATCTTTTACAGTAAGTTTGTCCGACAGCTTTTTCCATTCATCATATTTTGCCTTGTTGAATTTCCCTTTCGGGGATGACTGGGAAGTCAG
>REEN01000101.1 GCA_007695015.1 Marinilabiliales bacterium | reverse complement strand
CTATATTCCAGTATATAGGTAAATACATTGCTGATTATTCTGCCATTGACCGTCCCCCGTTGCCTGATATGCAGGATCCGGCTGACCTGTTACGCTGGGCATCGGAATCGGTCATTTATGAATCAGAATTGTATAACCGCCGGATTTTTTTACAGCAGGAAGAATTCAACCATGCGATGTTCTTATCTCTATCCAGGTCATTCTTTTATGAGGAGTTAAGGGTTGAGTTCAGCTCATATTACAATTTCACATCAGAGGAGTATCTGATCCGTCCGGAGCTTAAATGGAGCGCCAGGGACGGAATGCTGATCTCTGCCGGCGCACAGATTATGAGAGGGCCGGATGAATCAATATATAACATGGCCGGTAAGGTCCTTGGAGGCTTTTTTGCAGGTATCAGGATGTCGTTCTGAAGGGTAACTTCCGGTGTTATGCTTAAGGTTGATTTTTTGTGCCCCGGTTTATCCGGATTAAAGGAAAGAATTTACTAATGACAGGAAAACACTTTTTTGCCAGGTACAGGAGAATAATAATTGCTGCATCAGTTTTTTTGATTTTTGCTATGCTTCTGCCGCTGAGGCAGGCAAGGATCAACCCCGATCTGATGGAGTACCTGCCCGATGATATTGAATCAAAGGTTAATCTTGACAGCCTGGAAAGCATATTCGGCCATTACGATCCCCTGATTGTGATATTTGGCGCCCCTGATGTGCTGGAGCAGGCAACCCTTCTGCGATTGAGGGCCATTAATGACTCACTTTTATCCTATGACGGGTTTGAGGATGTAATATCGATCTTTGAATCGGTCTACATCAGGGGCGAGCATGGTGCCATGCTGGTCGATCCCGTGGTGAGGCGGATACCTTCGACCCGGGAGCAGAAGGAGGCGCTGCGGGAAGAGATAATTGACAATCCCCTGGCCTGGAAGATGCTCGTTAGCGAAAATTTCAGTTATACCCTGATGCTGGTAAATCCCGGGCAGGATGTACCCGATGACGAAATGATTGAATACATCTCCCGGCTCCTTGAAAATGTACCGGGCGATGAGGAGGTATGGTTCGGGGGGCTACCGTATCTGCGGTACGAGATCCAGAAACTGGCCATGCGGGACCTTGCAGTTTTGTTTCCTGCCGGACTCATCGTTATGATACTCTTTTTGTATTTGTCATTCAGAGAGTTAAGAGCCGTACTGCTGCCGTTTTCAGTGGTATGTATGTCGACGGCTATTGCAATGGGAATCATACCGTTGCTGGGATGGGACTTCAGCATTATTGCCGTGCTGATTCCGATAATGATGATTGCCGTTGCCAATAATTACGGTGTGCATATCGTAGCCAGGTACCAGGAGATTAATGCCCGTGAACCGGGAATGGAGATGAAGCAGATAGTTGACAGGGTAATGGCGGCCCTGACAAAACCCATAACACTCACGGCGCTGACAACCATATTCGGTATACTGGGTTTGGTGGTCCATGTTATGTTGCCGGCCAGGCAGACAGGTATTGCAAGTGCGGCAGGAATAGCATTTGCTTTGTTGTTCAGCCTGCTTTACATACCCGCCGTAATGAGCATGCTGAAAAAGGGTAAGGTTCACAGGAGCTTCACCGGTAACGGGAAGTCTGTGATTGACCGGCTCCTGGCATGGTCAGGGCAGGTAACAACAAGAAGAACGGTTACGGTAATTCTTGTTTTTGCAGCCTTTCTTCTTATATCGGCTACAGGTATATTAAGGCTCAAGGTCAGCATCAACACCGAGGAGATGATGCCGGCAAACCATCCGGTAAGGGTCTCTACAGAAATTGCCAATGATAATTTCGGGGGAGTAAAACATGTCTCTGTATTGTTCGAAGGCGACATCCGGGATCCGTCGGTTATGACAGCTATGGACAGGTTCGGGAGGGAACTGGAGGATGTAAGGGGTGTTGGGGGTGTCACTTCGCTGGCAACTATCATACGCCAGATCAGCCGTGCACTCAACGATCCCGGCGATGAGTTCTACGATACCATTCCACAAAGCCGGGCGGCAATAGCTCAGTACATTGAGCTTTACAGCATGAGCGGCGACCCGGAGGACCTTGAGCAACTTGTGGATTTTGACTTTACCAGGGCGGTTCTGAACGTGCAGTTCAGTGCAGACGATATACGGGATTTCAAACGCATAACATCTGTAATCGACAGGATGGCCGCAGGGACGCCCTGGGCCGTGCTGCAGGCCGGACAATCGCTGGTTGAAAAAGAGATGTCGCAGATGATAGTGCGGGGACAAATACTGTCGCTGGTGTTTGCTATGGCAGCGATCATTATTCTTCTGTGGATCATATTCGGTTCGGCATTTGCCGGGCTCATGGGTGCGGTTCCGCTTTTCTTTACCCTTGTGTGTAATTTCGGACTTATGGGCTGGGCCGGTTTTGACCTGGACATAGGTAACTCTCTTATTTCATCCATAGCCATAGGTATTGGTATTGACTATACCATTCACATATTCTGGCGCATAAAGAATGAGATGGCTGAAGGAAAGGATTACAGGGATGCAATTGTAAGGAGCCTGGCAACCACGGGCAGGGGTATCGCCATAAATGCCTTTTCGGTCATGATCGGCTTTTCGGTGCTCTTTTTTTCCGGACTGGTAATTCTGAAAACATTTGCCTTTCTTATCATCTTTTCGCTGTTTCTCTGCCTGTTGTGTGCGCTTATCCTCGTGCCTGCCTTATGCCTGATCGTCAGGCCCGCGTTTCTGGAAAACAGCAGCAGGCGAACCGATTATGACAGAACAGACCCGATATCAAATAATTAATAAACACCAAAAATCAAATATTATGAAGACCACATTAATTATTACAATAATGCTTGCATCAGCGTTCATTCGGCTGAATGGACAGGATGCCGGTGAAATATCCCAAAGAGCTGCCGATATCATCGATATTGAGGCTATGGAAATGGCTGCCACCCTCAATATACATGACCACAGGGGTAATGTGAGAACCAGGCAGGTTGCAATAGCCACACGCACTTTTAACGGGACAGCAAAAACGCTTATACGCTTCCTTTCACCGGCCGATGTCAGGGGAACGTCAATGCTTGTCCATGATCATGAAAACGGTGCCGATGATATGTGGATATACATGCCAGCACTTCGCCGGACCCGCCGGATCGTAAGCAGTGAAAGGTCGGCCAGCTTCATGGGATCGGAGTTTACAAATGCCGATATGGGCAGCCGCAACCCGCGTGAATTTGAGCACAAGATGCTTGGTTCTGAAACAGTCGAAGGAAGGGAGAGCTGGGTAATTGAATCGGTTCCCCTTACTGAGCAAATGGCCGAAGAGAACGGTTACAGCCGCATGGTTGCCCGGGTCGATAAGGAAAACTATCATACCTACAAGGTTGAATACTATGATCTTGACGGTGAGTTGCACCGCGTGATGGAAATTGGTGATTACCGGAGGCAGTCGGCCGACAGATACTGGGCCTTCAGCATGGAGGTAAGGAATGTGCAGAACAACCGGCGGTCGGTTCTGGCGGTGGACAGGTTCCAGGACGGCTCAGAATTGTCAGAAAACCAGTTTGAGGTGTCGGCGCTTGAAGATTTCTGAAAACCAGTACCGTTATAATCCCTGCCCAGGCAAATAACTAATTGTGTTCAGCCATTGATTGACGACATCCTGAAAATGTTGTAAATTGCGGAACATATTCAGTATCCCGTCAATAGTGAAAATTGATAAATTCGTATTAGCTCTTCTGGCCGTGGTTCTTGTTGCCTGGCTTTTCCCGCAGCCTGCCGGAGGAAAGAGCGGTGTTATCCTTGGATATGTGAGTACGGCAGGCATCTCGCTGATCTTCTTTTTTTACGGACTCCGGTTAAGTGCGGAAAAAATCAGGGCAGGACTCTCAAACTGGAAGCTCCATATCGTTGTCCAGCTCTCAACCTTTCTTCTTTTTCCGCTGGTTGTACTTGTATTATATCCCTTAGCACAGAGTGAAGAACATGAGATACTGTGGCTCGGACTTTTCTTCCTTGCAGCGGTTCCCTCTACTGTATCTTCATCGGTTGTGATGGTGTCAATAGGGAGGGGGAATATTCCCGGGGCGATTTTCAATGCCAGCATTTCAGGTATAATCGGGATTATACTGACACCTTTGTGGATGGGACTTTTTCTGCAGCAGACAGCAGAGGGGTTTGATTTTACTGATATTTACCTGAGGCTGTTCCTTGGAATAATCCTGCCTGTCATAATTGGTGTGCTGATGCAGCGAAAATGGTACGCTTTTGCACTGAGACACAGCCGGGAACTCAGCACCTTTGATAAATCGGTAATAGTGCTTATTGTTTACAGGAGCTTTGCATCTTCATTTACTGATGATGTTTTCAGGCAGATCCATGCCACCGACCTGGTATTGCTTGCTCTCCTGGTAACCGCCCTGTTCTTCTTTATGTACGGGCTGATCCGGTTGATAACCATAATTCTTGGATTCAACAGGGAGGATCGTATAACAGCCCTCTTCTGCGGCTCGCAGAAGTCCCTTATACACGGAACCGTTTTTTCAAACGTGCTCTTCGGCACCTTCCATGCAGCCGGCCTCATCCTGATTCCCCTGATGCTCTTCCATTCATTGCAGATCTTTGTTACCAGCATCATTGCTGCCCGTTATGGCAGGAATAACAAAGGATGATAAGCTTTCCATTACAGATATTTTTGCATATTTACAGTTATAAAAACCGCCTATGGACCCTATACTGCTCGTTCTCATCCTTGCTGCCGCCGTAGCTTCACTGCTTTTCCTGGTGCTTAAACTGAAGATACACGCCTTTATCTCTCTAATGCTCGTCAGCATCATCACGGGATATGCTGCAGGTATGACACCTGCTGCAATACTTGCAAGTATACAGGAGGGTATGGGAGGCACCCTGGGCTTCATTGCCGTGGTGGTGGGACTGGGCGCCATCTTCGGCAAGATACTTGAATATTCGGGCGGGGCAGAGGCCCTTGCCATGTATATGATAAACAGGTTCGGCGAGGAGAAGGCACCCTGGGCCCTCAGCATTACCGGCTTTATCATTGCCATACCGGTATTCCTTGATGTTGCCTTCATTATACTGGTGCCTATTCTTTATGCTCTTTCGAGGAAGACAAAGAAATCGCTCCTGTTTTACGGCATTCCTCTTCTGGCGGGACTTGCAGCCACGCATAGCTTTATACCGCCCACGCCCGGCCCCGTAGCCGTGTCGGAGATAATAGGGGCCAATCTGGGATGGGTGATCATTCTCGGCTTCGCGGTAGGAATCCCCGTGGTCATCATTGCCGGGCCGCTTTTTGGGCGCTATATAAGTGATAAGGTAAAGATCCAGCCCCCTGCCGAGATGTTCGCATCTCTGAAGGAAAACGCAAGACCGCAGCAGGATTATCCCGCTTTCCGGCTTGTTGTTTTGCTCATTGGCTGTCCGCTTGCCCTTATTCTTTTCAATACCATAACAGGTGCGCTTGTTAATACCGGTGTATTGCCAGACAATTTCCTGACTGCCTTCATAATCTTTATCGGCCACCCGTTCTCGGCGCTACTTATCGCCACATTCCTCGCCATGTATTTTCTTGGTATCAGGAGGGGGACAAAAAAGAAGAAGCTCCAGGAGATCAGCAATGCCGCCCTGGGCCCTGCCGGCATTATAATATTGGTAACCGGGGCAGGAGGGGTGCTCAAGCAGATACTGGTTGACAGCGGCATTGGCGACACCCTGGCACAGGCGGTATCGACCGGCAATATAAACCCGGTTGTGCTGGCATGGATCATTTCTTCGGTAGTGCGGGTAACACAGGGATCGGCAACAGTTGCCATGATAACCGCGGCAGGCATCATGAGTCCGATATTGCCTGTATTTGCCCTTTCCCAGCCGCAGGAGGCGCTTGTTGTCATCTCCATAGCTGCCGGGGCCACGATCCTGTCGCACGTAAACGACAGCGGCTTCTGGCTCGTTGGTAAATACCTGGGGATGGACGAAAAACAGACACTGCAGACATGGACGGTGATGGAGACCATCATAGCAGTGAGCGGACTGCTCTTTGCATGGCTGCTCTTCCAGGTGTTCTGATCACAGAATCTCCCTTTAGCCCTATCGGCAATTGAACAAAATCGCCAAACAAACATTTATTTATATAGATGTATGAGTAACGGTTTGAGGTTTGGCTAATATGGATTATAAGGAATTTGTTTATACAAGGTTGTATTCTGATGCTGAAGGAGAGAGCCTGTTTGAGGATGTTAAAGTGCCGCTTGCTGACAAGGGACCCATCGGATACCTTTCAGATAACTTCAAAGTAGAGGATATCTGTTTCCGGCTGAACGATGCCGGTTACGACTACGATTTTCATAATGCCCCGGCAAGGCAGTTCATAATACTGCTTGACGGCGAGATAGAGATAACCACCAGCCTGGGAGAAACCAGGAAATTCATTGGCGGTGACATTCTGCTTGTTGAAGATACATCAGGCAAAGGGCATAGGACAAAAAATGTCCGACAGCAGGTAAGGAGGTCGGTCTTTATCAGGCTGGCCGGCGATAGTTTACCACCTGGCTAGTTTTAACATCCCCGCGCCGGGAACCCCGCCTTCCAATAAGGAGAATTGTTACTCAGGTGTTTAATGATAAATTTGGAGGAGTATGAAAAATGATAATAACATAAACAAAAAGATACTGGGACTGCATCATGTTACGGCAATGTCGTCCGATGCGCAGAAAAATGTTGATTTTTATGCAGGTATACTGGGGCTGAGAATGGTCAAAAAGACCATTAACTTCGATGCCCCTGAGGTTTACCACCTGTATTACGGCGACAGGGAAGGTTCGCCGGGCACACTGATGACCTTCTTTCCATATCCCGGAATGGTGCGTGGACGGAAAGGTACGGGACAGATGACCGTTACATCTTTTTCAATAGCTGAAGGATCGATGGGTTACTGGACAGAGAGGCTGGCCAGATTTGGTATAGACCATGCCGCACCCCGCCAGCGCTTCGGCAGCGAGGAGTTCATCTATTTTGAGGATGATGACGGACTGGGCCTTGAGCTTGTAGCCACAGGCGGAGACAAGCGTGAAGGTTTCAATTACGGGCACATACCTGAAAAACATACAATTAAAGGATTTTACGGCATCACCCTCAACCAGCAGCGTCATGAAAGAACGGCGGAGTTCCTTACCGGGAAGATGGATCACCAGCTTCTGGAAGAGGAGAACGGGCGGATGCGCTTTTCGCCCTCACAGGGGGCAGGCACCCTTGTCGATGTGCTGGCTATGAATGGGGGAGAAATGGGGCGTGGAGGCAGCGGCACTGTGCACCATGTTGCCTTTGCAACTGCAGATGACGGAACACAGTTAGTGGTGCGCGAAAAGCTTGCAAATGCAGGCGTTCATGTAACACCGGTAGTGGACAGGCAGTATTTCAGGTCCATCTACTTCCGCGAACCCGGAGGTGTGCTCTTTGAGGTTGCCACCAATCCGCCTGGCATGGCTATAGACGAAGATATAGAAAGACTTGGCGAGGAGCTGAAACTACCCCCCTGGCAGGAGAACAACAGGGAAATCATAGAGAGCAACCTGCAGACGATAAGCTTTGACAGGAAAAAATTCGCCGACAGCACTTTTACTTCATTCTCCAGGTAATTTGCCGGCAGACTGATAATTTCAGATAATATGTATATCGCAGCAGGACCTGCTGCCTTGATAAAACCATAGTTATGCACAGTTACGATATAAGGGAGAGGGGCAACCTGCAAACAGCCTCTAAAGCATTGATCCTTCTACATGGCAGGGGCGCCACGGCAGAGAACATAATGCCACTGGCAGATTTTTTCACAAACGAAAGCTGGTATGTGGCGGCACCGCAGGCAACCAATTACCAGTGGTACCCTTACAGCTTTCTCATGCCGGCAGAACAGAACGAACCCTGGCTGAGCAGCGCCATTGATTATGTCAAAAAGATCATCGACAATATTTCCGGGCATATACCTTCAGAGAATATTTACATTATGGGCTTTTCGCAGGGGGCCTGCCTTTCGGCGGAAGTTGCTGCCCGTAATGCTGCAAAATACGGTGGTTTGGGGATTTTTACCGGGGGGGTGATAGGGGAGGAGCCTGCCTGGGAGCTCTACCGGGGCGACTTCAAAAGCACCCCTGTCTATATCAGCAACGGCGACAACGATCCCCATATTCCTCAAAGCAGGTCGGAGGAGTCCCGCGACCAGCTCCAGGGCATGGGCGCCCGTGTAACCCTCGACATCTTCCCCGGAAGGGAACACACCATCCTCCAGGAAGAGATCGACCGGGCAAAAGAACTATTGAGCCTGCATTAATGCGAATTCCGGTTAATTTCTCATCATCACGGTAAAATTGAATGGACCTGTTATCTCACTTCCGGTGGCATTGAAAAAGGCGTTAAACAGGATATAAATACTGCCATCTGGCTTTATTTCAGATGGCAGTATTGTTTTTCCTGAGAAAGGAAGAATCAGCTATTCTGATCTGGCAGTAGACAGCATCATTATGATCTGGTCAATCTGTTCCCGCAGAAGTTCATTTTCCTGACTGAGGGCCTGGATTTGCTGTTGCTGGTTTTCAAGTGCCTGGATCTGTTGCTGGCTTTCCTGAAGTTGCCGGATCTGCTCACGCTGTTGTTCAATCTGCCCCTGCTGGTTTTCAATTTGTTGCTGCTGCTCCTTTACTGCTTCAACCAGCACGGCTGTCATCTCGGCATAATTAACGCTTTTCAATCCGTCAGACGAATTAGTGAATACAAGCTCGGGCAGCACTTCCTCAACCTCCTGGGCAATGAAGCCTATCTTTATGGCTCCGTCCTCATCTCCCAACCAGTTGAAGTAGACCCCCCTGAGCAAGGAGATGTCTTCAAGTGCATTGGAATAGGGTTCAATATTGGTCTTGAGCCTATGGTCGGAGTTGGAGACAAACAGCGATCCAAATTCATCAACCATCAGGGCCGAGCCGGATCCGTTTACAGGAATATCCCTGAAGCGGGCATTACCGTCAACATCGAGCATTTCTTGCGGATCATGGTGATTTATGGCAGTTCTTCCGTTTTTTAAAACTGTAATTGCATTTTTGGTTGCATTAGTTGGATCTCCTTCCCAATCTCCATGGCCGTTGCCAATTACGAACAGAGGCTCAGAGTCAATCCACTCTGTTTTGTTGTGTTCAAATTCTATGTATGGATACTTCCCAACTACAAAGGAGTTATATGATGTTGCATGTACCTCGTGACCAATTGCAACTGATCTGTTGGCCTCTGCTGTCGATCTTTCACCCATTGCTATTGAATAATCCCCTTCTGCGTGGCTGGAGTAACCTGAAGCCAGTGATGCTTCCCCGCAGGCCCTTGTTCTGTGCCCCATGGAAACAGAATAGTCACCTTTGGCTTCTACCTGCCTTCCCATTGCTAATGAATTATCCCCTATTGCCTGGCTGAAGTAACCTGAAGCCAGTGATGCCTCCCCAACGGCCTCTGTTTCGCGACCCAGGGAAACAGAGTAGTCACCTTTGGCTTCTGCTCCCTTACCCATGGCAACTGAAGCCTCGGCTTCAGCTAAAGTATTGTATCCGATTGCAACAGAGTAGTCACCTGATGCCCTGGCAAATTCACCAAATGCTGTTGAGGCAATACCTTCGGCAGTGGAAGACAAGCCGCTGACAGTTGCCCCTTCATTTAAGGCAAATGTTCCACCTCCCAAAGCAACAGAATATTGTCCAAGTGATTGATTCCCGTAACCCAATGCTATTGAGGCATATTCATTTGCGACAGACTCCTGTCCCATAGCCACTGAAGCCTCACCTTTTGCTTCACACGACCAGCCTGCGGCAAATGCATTGGCACCAATAGCTTTTGAATCCCAGCCGGCGGCAAATGAAGTTGGTCCAGATGCTTCGGTCTCGTAACCAAAAGCGGTGGCTATAAAGCCAGTTGCCACAGTCTCACGTCCGAATGCACTTGAATAATAACCACTGGCAATTGTACTGTATCCGGTTGCGAGAGAGTAGCCGTCACTTGCTTCTGTCATCGTTCCAAGCGCAAAAGCCCCCCGTCCTGTTGCTTTGGCTCCCATACCGATGGCAACGGCCCAGTCATCTGTGGCTCTGGTATGGTCGGTTACATTGCCAATTGAATCCTGCCCGATAAAACCGATCGCAAAGCTTCCCAGGCCGCTTGCCTCAGTGCCCCTGCCTATTGCAAAGGCATCCTCACCAGTAGCCTCTGCCTCAAATCCGATGGCATAGCTCCCTTTACCCGTAGCCATGCTTCCCTGACCGAATGCAAAGGCATTATCTGCACTTTCGTCCTCTATGTGTGAACCGGCGATTGAATTGTTTCCGAAGGCGAAGGAGTTATTTCCCGCGGCGATGGCATTCCGGCCTATTGCTGTGGAAAAGCCTCCTCTGGCCACTGACTCGTAACCAAGGGCCTGTGAATATTCGCCTATTGCCTTTGATTCAAAGCCCGATGCCCATGAGTTGGTCCCTACGCTGTCGGGATGCTCGACCAGCACCCTGCCTGCCATGAATGCCTCTTTTTGAGGGTACCAGAGTATGCGTGCCTCGCTGTCGATAACATCGGGCGTTTCAGTGCCAGAGATGTTGAAGTATTCGCTTAGTCCGTCCTTGCTGTGCGTGAAGCCGCCCACTGCAAAACCTCCCCTAACTCCTTTTGAGAGATCTGTTTCGTCCAGTGAAAAGAGAGCGCTGGCAGGGGTGAGGCTGAAATAGTCCACTTCCGTTTGCTTACTGTGTGTGAATCCACCCACTGCAAATCCTGCCCGCACTCCCTTGCTGCCATTATCATCATCTTCTACCGGCTTGGAGTCGTCGATGTTAATTCTTACAAAGCCCGGGTCAACCCTCAGGAACTCCAGCGGCTGATCACCTTTTGAATGGGTGAAACCTCCAACTGCAAATCCGCCCCTAACGCCTTTGTCATCGGTTTTCTCCTCGTCGATGGTTATCCTGACCGAACCTGGGTCAACCCTGAGGTATTCTATTTCGTCTCCCTTGTCCCGCGTAAACCCGCCCACGGCAAACCCTCCCCTGGTGCCCTTGCCTGTTGCCTCTTCATCAACATATATCCTGACCCCTGTCTGGTACACCCCGAAAACCACCTGTCCGTCGCGATTTTTGACCTCGAATATCGGGTCATCATCTTCGGCGTCTTCCCTGCTTGTTACCTGCAG
>REEN01000100.1 GCA_007695015.1 Marinilabiliales bacterium | reverse complement strand
ATCCGGCAGAGGGCCAAATCCTTCAAAGGGCCCAATCAGGCAGGGTGGCCAATCCAGCTTCCCCGCCTGAACCCTACTGATCGAACAGCCACTCGAAACCGTCCTTTTTGTCCTTTACGGTTATGCCGAAGGAGTTGAGTTCGTCGCGTATGCGGTCGGAGAGTTCGAAGTCCTTCTTCTTCTTGACCTCCATGCGGATATTAAGCAGCAGATCCACCAGCCTGGCTGCCAGTTCGCCCATCTCCTTCTTCTCCTCAACCAGTCCGAGCACATCGAACACGAACATCCTGAAAAGATCGCGCAGCTTCTCCAGCTCGCCGGCTGCAAGAGAACCGCCACCGGTGTAAGCCGAATTGATGAACCGGGCGGCATCGAAGAGGTGGGCCGTCAGTACCGGACTCCCAAGGTCGTCATTCATGGCAGCAAATGCGTTCTGCTCAAAGGCGTCAACATCAAAATCACCCCCCTCGCCCGGCTTAAGCCTGTCGAGCACGCTCACCGCCGCCATCAACCGTGCAAGTCCACGTTCCGCCGCCGACAACGCATCATTTGAAAAGTCGAGGGTGCTGCCGTAGTGCGCCTGCAGCATGAAAAACCTGATGGTCATCGGACTGTAGGCCTTCTCCAGCAGTTCATGGCTGCCGGTGAACAGCTCTTCGAGCGTTATGAAGTTGCCGAGTGACTTCCCCATCTTCTGGCCGTTGATGGTCACCATGTTGTTGTGCATCCAGTACTGTACTGCATCACTACCCGTGGCGGCGACGGACTGGGCTATCTCGCACTCGTGGTGGGGGAACAGCAGGTCCATGCCTCCTCCGTGAATGTCAAACCGGTCGCCAAGATATTTTTTGCTCATGGCCGAGCACTCAAGGTGCCAACCGGGAAAACCTTCGCCCCATTCTGAGGGCCAGCGCATGATATGGGTGGGGCCGGCCTTCTTCCAAAGGGCGAAATCGGCGCTGTTGCGCTTTTCATCCTGTGTGCCGAGCTGACGCGCGTTACTGATAAGGTCGTCAAGCACTCTTCCAGACAGTTTGCCGTAGTGGTGCTCCTCATTATATTTCAGCACGTCGAAATACAATGAGCCGTTAACCTCATAGGCATACCCTTTCCTGAGTATTGTCCCGGCCATCACCTGCTGCTCTATGATATGTCCGCTCGCCCTGGGCTCAATAGAGGGCGGCAGCACATTAAGCATGTTCATTGACTCGTGGTAACGATTGGTGTAGTGCTGCACCACCTCCATGGGCTCCAGCTGCTCGAGCCGCGCCTTTTTCAGGATCTTGTCCTCCCCCTCGTCGGCATCGCTCTCGAGGTGTCCCACATCGGTAATGTTGCGTACATACCTTACCTTGTATCCGAGAAGCTTCAGGTAGCGGAAGAGCAGGTCGAAGGTCACCGCCGGGCGTGCATGGCCCAGGTGCGGATCGCCGTAAACGGTGGGGCCGCAGACATAGAGTCCGACATGCGGCGGACTGAGTGCCTCGAAAAGCTCCTTTTTCCTTGTGAGGGTGTTATGAATATAGAGTTGGTTTTCCTGGTACCTGCTCATCGTGATATTTTTGTTGCAGCAAAATTAACAGTTTCGGGGCACATTGCAGAGCGAATGCCGGGATTATTAAACCCGGCGCCAAAACAATGCAGCGTGCATCCCCGCATTATCCGGAACGGGCCCCGGCACATTGCAGGGCCGGGCAACGGAATTATTCGCGGGTGTATTGTGATCCGGGCTCTTCATAAGCTGCCGGATGCCATTATTTAAAAACCTTGCTCTCCTCAAGCTTTTTCTTTGCCTCCTTATACCCTATCTCGAACATCTTCTTCCCCTTGTCTATATCAAGAAGTCCGTATTTCTTCAGCTCCTCAGGCTCAATGAACAGGTCGCACTCCTCTGCCACCTCTTTGATCCTCGCACCGGTACTTAGGTGGAAAGAGCGCTCGGCTATTTTTATCATACTGTCGATCTCCTTTTCGGGTCCCGTATAATTTACATGAACGCCTATGAGCTTTTTGCACTTTTTCCTGATTGGTGTCACCGGCAGGTTATCGAGTATTCCACCGTCAGCATAGAGCGACCCGTCCATGGTAACAGGGGTGAACAGCACCGGTATGCTTGACGAGGCAACAATCCTCTCAATAAGGTCGCCTTCGCTGAAATATTCAACCTCGCCCGAATTCATGTTGGTGCATGCCACATAGAGGGGTATCTCCAGGTCTTCAAATTTTTTCGCCTTAATATGTTTTTTAAGAACATCTCTTAACCCCGATATCTTCAGCAACCCAAGCTTCCCGAACGTCATGCCCAGAAACTGGTAGATTTTCTTCTCAAGAAAAATGTCGAGCATCTTCTCCGGATCGTGTCCGTCGGCCAGGAAGGCACCTGCAATGGAGCCGGCACTGGTGCCTGATATAACATCGGGTTTTATCCCTTTTTCATAAAGGGCCTTAACAACCCCCAGATGTGCAAGTCCCCTAGCCGCCCCGCCACTGAGTGCCAGGCCGGTTTTGTATTTCTTTGCCATAACAGTATTATTTGGGTTTATAACTGGTTTCTGCGAAAATCATTCGTCAAGCAGCTTTTTTGTATGCCGGTACCCTATTTCGAACATCTCTCGTCCTTTTGACATGTCCATCAGTCTGAAATCCTGAAGCTCTTCAGGCTCAATAAACATATCACAGTCATTTGCTGTTTCGGCTATCCTGGCGCCGATACTCAGGTGGTACGACCGTTCTACTATTGACATTGCGCCTTCGATCTTGTCCTGCGGACCGGTATAATTGACATGAACGCCGATTATCATGTTGCATTTTTCTTTTAACGGCCTCACCGGAAGGTTGTCGAGTATACCCCCGTCTGAATAGAGCTGTCCATTTATCTCGACCGGGGCAAAAATGCCGGGTATACTGGCTGAAGCCAGCACTTTGTCAATCAGGTCACCTTTGCTGAAATAAACGATCTGTCCGGAATTGAGGTTTGTGCAGGCTGCAATGAACGGGATCTTTAACTCCTCAAAAGTCCTTGCCTTCAGGTGTTTTTCCAGGTCTGATCTAAGTCCGCTCATTCTCAGGAGGCCAATTCTGCCAAAATTGATCTTCAGGTATGACACCAGCCTCTTCTTCAGGAAGATCTCAAGTAATTCGTCAGGTTCGCGTCCGTCGGCAAGCAGGGCTCCGGCTATCGCTCCTATACTTGTGCCCGCGATACAGTCGGGACGGATATCTTTCTCGTAAAGTGCCTTGACGGCTCCAAGGTGGGCAAAGCCGCGCGCCGCGCCACCACTGAGTGCCAGTCCCGTTTTACATGGTTTTCCCTTTTTTATAAATTTCAGAAATTTTAATGTTAACATTTAATATGTTATCTTTGATGAAATTTTTCAGGCAAGGTTCCACCCTCCGCATGCAGTTTGCCCTGCGTCGCCTCATTACCAAAATTACTAATCTATTTTCGTTTCCCACATCATTTTTGTTTACTTTTATTTATTATTTACCATAACAGGGGGATTGACCCCGCAATACAACTATGCCAAAAAAGAAGAAAATCAACAAGAACAAGACAAGATATAACAAGGAGAGCCTCAAAAGGGCCGTGCTGGGCGTCTTTGGCGACCACCCCAATAAGACATACAACCACAAGCAGGTTGCAAGGCAACTGCTCATCCGCGAAAGCGATCTGAAAAAACTCATCGTCACCGTACTTGAAGAGCTCAGCCAGCAGGAGGACCTCGAGGAGGTGAGCAGGGGTAAGTACAGGCTCGTCTCAAAGGAGGGGTACGTTACCGGGACCGTCGAAATGCGCCCCACCGGGTCTGCACAGATCGTAACGGAGGAGTTCCCCGAGGAGATATTCGTGAACGAGGGCAACCTGAACCACGCACTTAACGGCGACATCGTGAAGGTGTACTGCTTTGCAAGGCGCCGTGGCAGAAAGCTGGAAGGCGAGGTTGTTGAGATCCTGAAAAGGTCGCGCGAGACTTTCGTCGGAAGGGTAGAAGTGTCGAGTAATTTTGCCTTCCTGGTGGCCGACAGGAGGGTGCTGCCGTACGACCTGTTCATCCCGCTCAAAAGCCTCAAAGGTGCGCAAAGCGGCGACAAGGCCATCGCACGAATTATCGAATGGCCCGCCAACGTGAAGAATCCCGTGGGCGAGATCATCGAGGTGCTGGGCGCCGGGGGTGAGAATGAGACCGAGATGCATGCCATCCTGGCGGAATTCGGCCTTCCTATTGAGTTTCCGCCGGAGGTTGAGGAGGCTGCTGCCGCCATTCCCGACAAGATAAGCAGCGAAGAGATAAAAAAGAGAAAAGACTTCAGAAAGGTGACAACCTTTACCATCGACCCTGCCGATGCGAAGGACTTCGACGATGCTTTGTCACTCAGGAAACTCGATAACGGCAACTTCGAGGTGGGAGTGCACATTGCCGATGTGACACACTATGTCAGGCCCGGCAGTGTGCTGGAGCATGAGGCTTACGAAAGGGCCACCTCTGTTTACCTGGTAGACCGGGTGGTGCCAATGCTTCCCGAGAAGCTCTCAAACATGGTATGCTCGCTCAGGCCCGATGAGGATAAGCTTTGCTATTCGGCGGTGTTCGAGATCGACGCTAATGCCTCGGTGGTGAACGAGTGGTTCGGGCGGACCGTCATCAGGTCTGACCGGAGGTTCAGCTACGAGGAGGCCCAGGAGGTTATTGACACAGGCAAGGGTGACCTCGCAGAGGAGATACTCACCCTCAACAATATTGCTGTCAAGCTGCGTGCCGAAAGATTTAAAACCGGCGCCATCGCCTTTGAAAAAACTGAGGTTAAGTTCAACCTCGATGAGAAGGGGAAACCCCTGGGCGTCTTCTTCAAGGAGATGGCTGCCGCAAACCACCTGATAGAGGAGTTCATGCTGCTGGCCAACAAGCGGGTGGCCGAGTTTGCCGGAGGCCTGGAGCCGGCCGGCGAACAGCATGAAGACAAACAGACGGCGGGAAAAACGAAAAAGAAGAAGGGCCGCACTTTCGTATACCGGATACACGATAAGCCCCAGTCGGAAAAGCTGGCGACATTTTCCAAATTTGTCAGGAAGTTCGGCTACAGCATTAAGACAGGCAGCAACAGGGCCATCTCATCATCGCTCAACAACATGCTTGAGAAGGTACGGGGGAAAAAAGAGCAGAACCTTATCGAAACCCTTGCAATCAGGTCTATGGCAAAGGCGGTATACTCAACGAAGAATATTGGGCATTACGGACTCTCCTTTGGTCATTACAGCCATTTCACCTCTCCTATAAGGCGTTATCCCGACATGATGGTGCACCGCCTGCTGACCCACTACCTCAGCAACGGCGAGTCGAAAAGCGCCAAGAAGTACGAACCGATGTGCGAGCACTCATCGAAGATGGAACAACTGGCGGTGGAGGCAGAAAGGGCGTCGATCAAGTATAAGCAGGTTGAGTTTATGAGTGACAAGGTAGGACAGGTGTTCGAAGGGGTCATCTCAGGTGTCACCGAATGGGGGCTCTATGTTGAGCTGGTCGAAAATAAATGTGAGGGACTTGTGCATATCCGCAACCTGGACGACGACTTCTACGAGTTTGACGAAGATAACTACTGCCTTACGGGAAAGAGGAATAACAAGCGATTCCAGCTTGGCGACACCATTATGGTAGCCATATCACGTGCCAATCTTGAAAAGAGACAGCTCGACTTCATGCCTGCGCAGGTCGAAAACGGTCGAAATATTTGACTCATATCTTTTTTGGTATTATTTTTAGCGACCATATTGCCGGTATAGTAGTTGATAGGATCAGAACTTGTTTTTACGGCAATCAGCATTTGCAGAAATCATATTGCCGGTATAGTTTGCTGATATGGCCAAAACAGGATTTGACTGCAATCAGCATTTGCAGAAATCAGATTGCCGGTTAAGTTTGCTGACATGACCAATAAAAAAGACCTGAAAAGAGAAAATATCATCACTGCTGCAGGCAGGGTGTTTGGCAAGCATGGCTTCAGGGAGGCAAGGATGGAAAACATTGCAGAGGAGGCCGACATGGGAAAAAGTTCTCTTTACTACTATTTCATCAGCAAAGAGGAGCTCTTTGAAGCAGTGGTGGAGCGCGAGGCCGAAAACCTGAAAAACGAGATAATCCTGGCAACCAAAGACATTATTGATCCGTACAAACGGATGAAGAAATATGTCATCGCCCGCATGAATGCCTTCAACGAATCGATCAACCTATATACCGCCGTAAAGACCAACTACCTCGACCACCTCCCCTTTATCGAAAAGGTGAGGTCCAAGTATGACAAGGAGGAGATGAAGATGGTAGAGAGCATCCTGAAAGACGGAGTGAGGAACAACCGTTTCAAGCTGGTCAACACCGAGCTGGCAACAGTTGCCATCGTTACCGCCATCAAGGGCCTTGAATATAATATTGTAATTCGCGAAGGCCCCTATAAGCTCGAACAGCAGGTCGAGCAGCTGCTGATGTTCCTCTTCTACGGCATCGTTAAGAGACACTGACAACAACCGCCGGCATGGGAAATGCCCCGGCACTGCGATACCATTACACCCCGTCCCGGCCCGGGCAATTCTTCGGGCACAAAGCTGTCAGCCTCTTCCCAATCGCGTCAGTTGCCGGGATACCCTACCGTCTGCCCCAGTATAACGTGCTGTGAGGGCCCCAGGTTCATCAGCTCCTTCAGCAGGTCCCTGTCAAGAAGTCCCCGAACCACCGTTGCCAGCCCCTCCGATGCACAATAGAGATATACGTTCTGCGAAATGAATCCTACATCGGTGGCCGAGTGGAATTCCTTGTTTTCAGGGCTGGCGCCTGACATCCGGTCATGATCGGACACGAAGATCAGGTTTACAGGTGCGGTGGCAACAAAATCCTGGCTGCCTGCATACTGCCTGAGGTCCTCATCGCCCTTCTTAACCAGCACATGCTCCCGCGGTTCATAGAGGTACCATCCGCCGGCCATTATCAGGTAGATGTCAAACTGCTGCCAGTTACGGGCCGATGGCGCGGTACGGCGTCCGTCATCCCTGTTCATGCCGAATGCGGCCCATAGCACGTTGGAAAGGTCCCTGCCGCTCAGCTCACGGCTGCTGAAGCTCCGCATGCTCTGGCGCTTGTCAAGCGCCTCGAAAAGCGGCATCCCGCCGGTGCGTTCCGGCTCATCAAGCTTTATGGTCTCCTGTGACTGCAGAGGTGTGGCAATACCAGCAACTAGCAAGGCAATCAGTACAATGGTGATCTTTTGCATAATTAACGTTTTTTTGATTTGACTTTACAGCGAAAAGATACAACTTTTGCCCGGTTTTTTTGTTTAGTTATGGCAAGCAAAAAGTTAAACTTAAACCGGAGTAGTAAACGGGCTCACTGAGAGACCGCTGCTCCGGGTAACAACAGAAAAAATTATGCGCACCATAGCCTTTATTATCTTTTACAGCATCGTACTGTCAGTATACCTGCTCGTTAATTACTACATCTTCATCCGCGGCTGGCAGGCCCTTCCTGCCGCCTCAAGGGTCCGCAATATCTACCTTGCACTCTTCCTGTTCCTGTCGCTCGCCTATGTGGCCGGCCGGATCCTCGAAAACTACTGGCTTTCACCACCCACCAACTTCCTTTTATGGACAGGCTCCTTCTGGCTGGGCGCGATGGTCTATTTCGTGCTGATCCTTGCAGCCATCGACCTCATCAGGCTTGTCAACCTTGCCGTCCCGGTGATACCCTCAGGCTGGCTGGCCAACGCGGCCGGGACCAAACTGGTGCTTTTTTACGGGGTAACCGCCACCGTTTTTGTTATAATCATGGCAGCACATGTCAACACCTGGTTCATAAAAGTCAACGAAATAGATATTACCCTTTCGGGGAAGAGGACGGCCCTTGCCTATCATGCAGCACCGGCAGAAATTGAAGCAACTGCAGGAAGCGGAATCCCGGGGGAGACAGGTGAAGCAGTCGCAGAAGGTGGCGACCCCGCTCCCGGAGATAACCATGGCCGGATGGAAAATGTTACCATCGCTCTGATATCTGACATCCACCTCGGAAGCCTGACACCAAAAAACCGGATTAAACGGATGGTTGACAGGGTCAATTCGCTCAACCCCGACATTATCCTGCTGGCAGGTGATATTCTCGACGAAGATGTGGGGCCGGTCATCCACCGCGACCTGGGCAGGGCAATTGAGAACCTTTCGGCGCCCCTGGGCGTTTACGGCATCACAGGCAACCACGAGTACATCGGCGGAGTGGCCGAAGCGGCAAAGTACCTTACAAGCCACGGCATAAATCTTATCCGCGACAGCGTTATAAAGATCAACAACAGTTTCTACCTTGCAGGACGTGAGGATATTACCATCAACAGGTTCTCGGGTCGCAACAGGAAAAGTGTTGAAGAGCTGCTTGACGGCGTGAATGATAACCTGCCGGTAATACTGATGGACCACCAGCCGTTCAACCTTGAGAAGGCTGCCGCTGCGGGAGCCGACCTGTTCCTGGCCGGCCATACCCATCACGGCCAGCTCTGGCCTTTTAACCTGATAACCAATGCAATATATACCATCAGCAGGGGGAAGGGTGAAGTTGACGGCATGAAGGTCTATGTTTCAAACGGTATAGGTACCTGGGGCCCGCCGATGCGCCTGGGCAGCAGGCCCGAGATAGTGCTTATAAGAGCCTCTCTTAATAATTTATGATTTTTATTATCTTACAGCCTCAAATATTCTGGTGTACTAACACCTGATACAAGAGGAAAATGATCATAATCCCGGGAAGGCGGGGTTAACGGCTGCGGCATGAACTTAACCAAACCATAAAACCTCATGACCATGGATAATTCAAGAAGATCTTTCATCAAAAAATCGGCGCTCGGTGTTGCAGGAGTTACAATAGGCGGGATGGGGATGAGCGCGGCAAGCTACAACAGGATAAAAGGCGCCAATGACAGGCTCAACATTGCCATTGTAGGCCTGGGAAGAAGGCTGGGTGCATTCATCGAGCCTGTTGCAACCAAAGAAAACAATGTGCAGCTGCTTTACCTGTGCGATGTGATGAAAAGGCAGCGGGATAATGCAGCACGAAGGTTTTCAGATGCCATAGACTACACTCCTGCTCTTGAAATTGACGTCCGCAGGATTTATGATGACGCCAGGGTCGATGCAATTATCGATGCCACCCCCGATCACTGGCATGCACCGGGAACATGTTATGCAGTGCAGGCTGGCAAGCATGTGTTTGTTGAAAAGCCCTGCAGCCACAATCCCCGCGAAGGCGAGCTGCTGATTGAGCTACAGGACAAGTATGACAAGGTGATCCAGATGGGTAACCAGCAACGGTCCTCTCATGAATCGATCGAGATAGTGAGAGATATACATAACGGTGCCATAGGTGTACCATATAAAGCGATCGCATTCTACAGCAATGCCAGGGGAGAGGTGCCTCTGCCCGTGAGGGCTCCCGTACCTGAGGGACTGGACTGGGATCTTTTCCAGGGGCCGGCACCGAGGCAGGAATACATGCATGATACATGGGACTACAACTGGCACTGGTACGGGTGGACATGGGGCACGGCAGAGACAGGCAACAATGCGGTTCACGAGCTCGATATTGCCCGCTGGGCGCTGCAGGTGGACTTCCCCGAAAGGGTCGAAGTGGCAGCAGGCAAGTTTCACTATCCCGATGACGGCTGGACCATGTACGACACCATGGATGCAACCTGGTGGTTCCCGGGGAACAAGATCATCAAGTGGGACGGCAAGAGCCGTAACGGATTGAATACCTACGGGTCCGACAGGGGAACCATAATTTATGGTTCCGACGGTTCTGTGTTTGTCAACCGTGGCGGATACAAACTTTTTGACCGCAATGGAAACCTGGTAAGGGAAAGGCGTACCGGCGACGATGAGGGAGGAACGGCTCTTGGAGGTGGAGGAGACATGTCAACAATGCACGTGGTGAACTTTTTCAACTCGATCAGGGGCACTGACACGCCGAAGTCGCCCATCGATGAGGGAGTTAAAAGCACCCTGCTCGGACACCTGGCAAATATTGCGACCCGCATAGGGCACGGTTTCGATGTTAACTGTAACAACGGGCAGGCACTCGACCGTGATGCACTCAGCCTCTGGAGCCGCGAGTACGAGCCGGGCTGGGAACCAAAAATATAACTATATTCGGGCAATTTGACCCATAATTTTATGCGATCATGCGGATAATAATCCTTACCGCCGCTATCGCGGCAATGGTTATGACAACAGTGAACGGAAAAACCAACAGCGGAGGAGAGCAGGCACAGGACGGGGCCTGCACCCTCCCTGACAGGTTCATTATTCCTGATCTTTCTCCTGAGCTGGATCCGGAAGTGTTCAGCGCAAGGCGAAAAAGGCTGGCTGAAAAGATGAAAGGTGAAATCGCCATAATTTCGGCTGCCGCCGGAAACGATTTCATCTACCTTACCGGCTATACCGGAGAGAGACAGGCAGTTGCCGTGATCGACCCCTCGTCGGAAGCCCCCTATACACTTTTCGTGCTGCCCAGGGAGCCCATGTCAACCCTGTGGGACGGTCCCCGCCCCGGCATTGAAGACGCCACAGAAAAGTACGGAGCAGATGCCGCATACCCGGTGGCAAAATTCGCTGAGATAATGGCCGGCATGATCGAAGGGAAAAGACCGGTCTCACTTCATGAAGATGACCGTTCGCTGCGCGAAAGGCTAAACGGCATTGCGGGAAAGGATGTATCCGCCGCAGGGCTCCTGCACACTGACCTCACCCCCATAATACACGAGATGAGGGTGGTAAAGGATGAGTGGGAGATCGCACAGCTTAAGAGGGCTGTTGCGGTGACGGGACTTGCACACAGGAGAGTCATGGAAACGGTTGCCCCCGGTCAGAAGGAGTATGATGCACAGGCAGAGATCGAATACGTTTTTATGAAGAACGGACTGAACACAGGCTTCAGCTCAATCGTGGGTTCAGGACCTAACGCTGCAATCCTGCATTACCCGTTCAATGACCGCACCATGGAGTACGGCGACCTGCTGCTCATCGACATCGGTGCTTCCTGCAGGGGCTATGTGGCCGATGTAACACGCACGATCCCTGTTAACGGAAGGTTCAGCGAAAAGCAGAGGGACCTCTACGAACTGGTGTTGCAGGCACAGCAGGAGGCAATAAATAAGATGAAGCCTGGCTACAGGATACTGGACTGCCACCACAGGGCAACCGAAATAATTGTTCGCGGACTCTGGGAGCGGGGACTAATTACAGATACCACCTCGTGGTGGCAGAAGCGGTTCTATATCCAGTACCGGAACAATCACTATATCGGACTTCACGTGCATGATGCCGGCAGCTACGGCAATCTTGACGCACCTGACCGCGACTCCTATATCCTTAACCCTGAGATAAGGGGAAGGGAGATACTGCCCGGGATGGTGATGACAATTGAACCCGGACTCTACCTTTTGGAAGACAGGCTGGACCACCTGCACGGACTTTTCGGG
>REEN01000099.1 GCA_007695015.1 Marinilabiliales bacterium | reverse complement strand
CCGGCGAGCTGAGGTGGAACCCCAGGGCGGAGAGGTTTATTGACAATGATGCTGCCAATGCGATGTTAAGCAGGCCGCAGCGTCATCCCTACGGGTCGAACTATGTGAAGCTTTAAATTAACGGGAGTGCCGGAAGATGATACCGGGTAACATGCTTTACCCGGTTTGAGATATTTTTTTCATTCCTTCCTGCTTTGTGCCTGAAGGAATTCCGACGATTTGCCGGTGCAGGTAACGTCCAGCTTGTGCATGGCACGTGTACAGGCGATATACAGCAGTTTCCTGTCAGTTTCAGTGTGGTAGTTGCCCCGGGTAGCAAAAGGTACTATGACCTGGTCGAATTCAAGACCTTTAGCCATATGGACAGCAGTAATGACAGCCCCGGTAATAAAAGCCACGCTTTCGCTATTGAGGAGATAGACTCCCGGGGGATGGCTCTTTATCATATCAAAGAGCCTGTCTGCCTCCTTCTGGGTTTTACAAATTATGCCCAGTGAGTTGTAGCCTGAATTGCTGAATATGGCTATAATGGAACTTATGGCAGCTACCTCTTCACTTTCATTGCTGTACAGGGTAACGGCAGGTTTTTCACCATGCCGTTCTACTGGTACCAGTTCGTCATTCCGGCAGATATTCTGTGTGAAGCGGGTGATCTCAACAGTTGACCGGTAGCTTTTAAAAAGTTTTACAATGTCGGCATTGACCAATACCTTTTCGATATCATTTGCCGAGGTTGGCCCCCAGGGGGTAACGGACTGGCCCGCATCGCCCAGTATGGTTTTTCTGCATGGAAAGATTTTTGCCAGAACTGAATACTGAACAGGCGTGTAATCCTGCATTTCGTCAACAAGCAGATGCTTAACCCCGTTGAATGTTTTTGAGCCTTCAAGCCTTATTTGAAGGTAGATCATGGGATATACGTCGGCCCATTCAAGTCCCCCTTTTCCTGTCCTGAAATATTCCGGCCTGCCAAGCCAGTCGTAGAAGCTTTTGTAAATATCGCGCAGACTGGTGTATCTGAGCATATTCCTGATGTCCGACTCAATTTTTCTGATGTCAGCCGTACTGAGATCAGTGCGATGGGTTTTTTCGATGAATTCAGACACCTGCTGTGCAATTGCAGCAAATCTTTTGAACAGCGGCACACGGCTGAAGGCAAGATATTTTTGGGCAACCAGGGTATAGGGTACATAGTATCTGCCAACTTTCAGATCATTTGGAACAAAGTATTCATTTTCAACATGAACCAGGAACTGGTCAAGCTTTCCTGTCAGTTCGTGCGAGGCTTTGTAACGTGTTCTTTCAATGAATGCCTTGTCTTTTCCTTCGATCATCTTTGACACCTGGTCAATGAATGTCCGGAACCTGTATTTTTTGCCCAGCAGTTTCGCTGCAAGATCTTCCATGCCGGTCTCCTCAATCTTCTCTTCACCCAGTTCGGGCAGCACGTTTGATATATAGTCGGAGAAAACCCTGTTTGGAGAGATAATCAGAATGTCCCGGGAGGTGATAGTATCCCGGTATTTGTAAAGCATATAGGCTATCCTGTGAAGTGCAATTGAAGTCTTCCCCGATCCTGCCACGCCCTGGATTACAAGGGCATGGGAGTGCTCATTTCGTATTATCCTGTTCTGGTCCCTCTGTATCGTGGCCACGATATTCTTCATCTTTTCGTCTGTGGTACCGCTCAGTTCCTGCTGGAGTATTTCATCGTGTATATTGAGTGAACTCTCCAGCATGAACTCCATCTCGCCGTTTCTTATCCGATACTGCCGTTTAAGGTGTATTTCGCCGGATATTGTTCCTGACGGAGAATTAAATGTGGCCTGCCCGAGCTCATAATCGTAAAAAAGTCCCGAGACCGGTGCTCTCCAGTCGTAAATCACATTGGAATTTGATTTTGGATCAAAAAAGGCGTGGACCCCGATGTAGACTGGCACCTTTTCGTTGCTTCCCTCTTCAGTAAAATCGATCCGACCGAACCAGGGTGAGGAAAGCAGCTTTTCAAGGCGTCGTTTTTTCAATGCTGCCGTTTCGCCTGTAAGGGCTGTCTGCCAGATAGACTGCCTTACAGATACCTTCTCGGCATGGTCCATCCCGGCACGGTTCTCCCACAGATAATCCTTGTAATCCTTAACATTGCCCGAAAGGGCGTCAATATTTCCTTCAGTGCGGTTTATCTCATCCAGCAGCTTTTGTTTGACCTGCTCCAGGTAATCTCTTTCCTCTTTCTCTGTCTTATTGATCATTGAAGTGGTAAAGTTTTAAATTCAGCCGGCAAGAAGAAGATCTACGCCTTCAACAAATCCGGATTTTTCAAAGTGTTTTTTTATTTCATTTCCTACGCCCCTTTTTGAGATGAGGTTAAGGATAAAGAATTCCTCCGGACTCTCCAGTTCCTCATAAGGTATGAAATTGAGCTGTTTACCGGTGTACTCGCGGACATCAGTGAATCCCCATATATTAACTCCCATATTCGATAGCAGTTTTGCCTTGCCTGCAATATTCCTGCTGCTTCCGCAGATGACGATCTTTTTCCCGGGGGCCACGTTTCCATTTATCCACCTGGCAAGATACTCATACCGAACCTTTAGGAAGGCTTCTGCAGAATAATTCTTGTGTGTCCGTGTAAGCCTTTCGCCGTGGTCATTCCATTGAACAAGGGGCTCAGGGATCTTGTAGAACCTGACCCCTTTTTCAAACCACCTCAGCCACATCTCATAATCCTCAGGCAGGTCACCCGTATTGTAATAGCCGTAACGGTTTATAAGCTCTTTGCGAAACATGATAGTGGGCTGGGCGAGAGGAGATTCGACGAACCTGGCCAGGTAATGCTCCTCGTGGGTGATAATCCTGTTCTGCCATTCCACATACAAAGAGAAGCCCCGGCTGTTGCCGATCACGGAGCTGAAAATGGTCTGCGCCGCGACCGCGCCGGTTTCCGGGTTGGCGGACAGAAAGCCGGCCTGTTTCATCAGCCGGTCAGGCATGGAGATATCATCTGCATCCATCCTTGCTACCAATTCTGCACGCACACTGCTAAGCCCCCTATTCATGGCGGCAGCAACTGATTGTAAGGGTTCATATTCCAAACGTATCCTGTTATCTGCATTACACCATTTCTCTGCAATGGATGAAGATACCGGGCACGCGTTGTTATTGACAAGGATCAACTCCCAGTCCCCGAAAGTCTGACTGGTTATGCTGCGGACTGCATCGTCCAGCTTTCTTCCCGGCCGGTAAAAGGGCAGGATGACAGATACAATAGGCTTATTTATTGAAGATCGGGATCTGTTCATTATTTTTGCAAATATATAATTTGTGCAATACACTTTTTGCAGGTGAAAACGTTTGGTTTTGCATATGACTAATTCAGGTAAATACTGCTACGATTACCCCAGGCCGGCAGTAAGCGGGGATTGTCTGATTTTTGGCTTCGACGGCGAAGATCTTAATATCCTGCTTATTGAAAGGGGCAAGGAACCTTACAAAGGCAGATGGACCTTTCCCGGAGGGTTTCTTGATATGGATGAAACTACGCTTCAGTGTGCCGAGAGAGAGCTAAAGGAGGAAACGGGAATAGAGGGGGGCAAACTTGAGCAGTTGGGAGCATTCAGCGGAGTTGACCGGGATCCCCGTGGAAGGGTCATTACCATTGCTTACTATACCGTGGTTCGCAATCCGGAAAACCAGCCCGTTGCAGGCGATGACGCAGCAGATGCCAGATGGTTTAAGGTAAAGGACATCCCGCCACTGGCATTTGACCACGACCTTGTTATGAGAGCAGCCATAACCAGGCTGCAGGCAATTATTAAAGATTCAGGCTTACTTCCGGCAAATGAAATGACTTTTACAGGCACCGAAATGGAAAAGCTTAAATCCTTAATCCTGAGCCTCAGTTTCGAACCTTACATGCCGGAGTAATTCTATTCACCGGCCAAAGAACCGGGATTTTCTGCCTGATGATTTTATAAAGCCGGCCAGTACCAGGCTTAATTCTGCCACCCGAATACCAGGCTTAGTCCTGCTGTCCGAATACCCTCCTGAGAAGGTCGGTTACCCTTGCTGCCGGGTTTGTACGTATTATCTCCTCCTGTTCTGCCAGCTTAAGGAAAAGTCCGTCAAGCGCCCTTTCGGTAAGGTACCTGTCAAGTTCCACATTGACCGGTTTAAGGTCTGACATACGGCCAACAGCCGAATTCGCAACCCTGTTCCACTGCCCTGTGAGTGCATCCCAGGCCTCTGCTGTTGATATATTGCCCACCAGGGCCCTGTCAACCGAACTTTTTATACGCGGCTGGTAAAGTCCGTATAGCTCATCCCAGGTAGCCGACCTGAGGTAGGAGGTAGCGGCATCACTTTCGCCTCTCAGGATGGCAAAACCATCCCGTATGGACATATTGCGCACTGCTGCAGCAAATACCGGTGCGGCTTCCCTTGCTGCATTCTCGGCCGACCTGTTTATGCGGAGAATGAGGTCTTCTACCAGCTTGTCTCCGCCTGGAATTAACGACAGGTTCTCGGTTATTATCTGTGCTTCGGGCGGCAGCATAATTCTTACAGCCTTGTCGCGGTAGTAACCGTCGGTTGCCGAAAGCCTTGAGGCGGCAGAGTCGGCCCCGATGGTTAGCGCCTGCTTCAGTCCGTCAACCACCTCCTGGTTTGTCAGCGGCCCCGGTGATTCAAATTGTTCGGCAATCTGCCTCAGTTCGGCACAACCTGCAATAATAAGTGCAAACAGCACGATAAGTGCAAACTTCAATCGCATATTATAAGGATTTGAATTTTTTTATAAATATAGTCAAATCCGCCATCAGAGGACAAAGTACCAGCCCACTTTAAACAGGATTGTGTCGGCAATAAGCCCCAGCAGGAAAAGTCCCCCAAAACTCTTGTTGTAGTTGAATGCATGCGCAGACAGGTAAAGTGGCCAAACTCCCCTGTCCAGGTCAGGTGGTTCAGATTCCGGCCTGGGTTTCGAATACACCCGGTACGCCCATAACATTTTCGGTATGGCCAGAAGTGTGATAAGCATGACAGGACTAACCGTTCCCATAACCACCAGCAGGCCGACAAGGACATACTGGGATATCCAAAAGCCGACATTTGCATACCTTGCAATCCTTTCACCCAGGATCACAGGAAGGGTATTTACACCTTTTGCCTTGTCTTCCTTAAGCTTGTCGGTGTGTTTTCCGAAAAGTACTGAAGTCGGGCCAATGGCATAGATCAGTCCGATCAGCGCCACCTCCCAGCTCCATACCGAACCTCCCGCAACATAGTATGTTCCGCCTATCATCAGAGGTCCCCACACAAGTATTACAGTAGGCTCGCCCATTCCGATATACTTGAGAGGCCAGGTGTAAAACAACAGGAAAAAGAGGCCCAAAAAGGCGAGTACCGGTGTCAGCGGGCCGGTATTCATTACAAGGTAGATCCCGGCTGCTACGGCGAGCGACAGGGTTATACCTACGTACCTGTAAAAAACCGGTTTGGTAAGGAAACCGTTTTCCAGGGGCTGTGGGCCGTACTGTGAACGGTAGTAGTTGTTGACATCAATGCCCTTGTTATAGTCCACCAGGTCATTGATCAGGTTATTGGAGGCGTGTGCGAAGATCAGTCCGATCAGCGCCACCATAAAGAATACCCAGTTCACATTGCCGTCTTTCCATGCAAGAATTCCGCCTATCATAGCCGATATGGCGGTCATGACGAAAACAGCTGAACGGGTAGCCACAAGCCAGCGAGAGATGATATCGTAATTGTCCCACTCAGCACGGTCAATACGCGGGATTGTGCGTAATGCCCTCATCCATATCTGTATTGTTGTCATCTTAGTATTATTTTGGTTTATTCAGGGTTTAAACAGTAATTGAGGGCAGTTGTTCACGCGTGCTGAAAAATAATCGGCATTTTAAGAGGTATCCTTTTGTACCTGGTCGCATCAACATTTAAGTATTTCTTTTGTTAACATTTCAGGAAATCAATCAGGAAAGGTAAAGCAATGCAAGGCAATAATAAGTCAAATCATCTGAAAGGGCAGACAAGCCCCTACCTGTTACAGCACGCAGGAAACCCGGTGGACTGGTACCCGTGGGGCAGGGAGGCCCTTGAAAAGGCTGCCGGCGAAGATAAACCCATACTTGTAAGCATAGGTTATTCGTCATGCCACTGGTGCCACGTTATGGAGAGGGAGAGTTTTGAAGACCAGGAGATTGCAGAGATAATGAACAGCTATTTCGTATGCGTGAAAGTCGACAGGGAGGAACGACCCGACATCGACCATATGTACATGACTGCCGTGCAGCTTCTCACCCGGCAGGGCGGATGGCCGCTTAACTGTTTTGCCCTGCCCGATACACGGCCATTCTGGGGAGGGACGTACTTTACCCGGGAGCAGTGGAAAAGTGTTTTATTGCAGATAGCAGATCTTTACAGGAACCGCAGAACAAGTCTCGAGGAACAGGCTGAAAGGCTTGTGCAGGGCATTTCATCGTCAGGATTGATAGAGGTTTCTGGCCAGCCTGATTCTTTCGATGAGAGGCAGGTAAAAGAATTATATGACAATGTTTTTGATCACATGGACAGGGAAGAGGGAGGAACACTCCGTGCCCCTAAATTCCCTCTGCCCGTAACCCTCGAATTCCTTCTTCATTACTGGCACCACGGTGGCAGCAGTGAGGCGCTCCAACAGGTGGAGCTGACCCTGGCGAAGATGGCGATGGGGGGTATCTATGACCAGGCGGGGGGAGGTTTCGCGCGCTACTCGACCGATGATAAATGGAAGGTCCCGCACTTTGAGAAGAT
>REEN01000098.1 GCA_007695015.1 Marinilabiliales bacterium | reverse complement strand
TTGCCGATGCCGACGAGGCAATGCCCGATGAATGAGGGAAGCTGTTTGACGATTCGATATCCAGCTTATAGTCCCCCATAAACGGATAGAGGTCATGCAGCGAACCCAGAAAATTCCGTATCCTGCCGGCAAACTGTTCGTTCTCGCTCCCTTCAAAGACAAACCTTGCCAGTGAACCATCCCCGGGCGCCGCAAGCGAATAGCCCAGGCACGTTTCTGTATACGATTCACTCAGAGTCATGCTGACTGAAGGGTTGGCAGGCACCTGCCCCTTTTTTTTGCCCCAGTATTTTACCAGGGCTATGTTCGAGGGACTGCGCCAGCAGATCCTCCCCGCAGTTTTATCGTTTTCTTTTATCATTGGCGTTCAATTATTCTCTTTCAGCCGGGGTGATCATTATTCTCCTCCAGCGAAAATGATCGTTATTTTTTTTCACCAGCAGTGTAAATTATTTTATCCCAGGGAAAAACAACATCAATACCCTTTTGTTCAAGTAGTTTTTTCAGTTCCCTGTACCCATCCTTCCATGTCAGCATTACGAAGTCCCCTCCCCACGCTCCCAGCGGCTTCACATAACCGGGGAAGCCGGCAAAAATATCTCTGGCGGGATGTTCAGCGCCGGCAAGAATTCCCCCGGCGAGATGCTCAGTACCTCCAAAACCACCCCCGGCGGGATGCTCAGCGCCGGTATAGGGCCGTATCAGACTGTCATGCTCCTTCAGCAATCCGGCAAAACTATCTGTGTCGGTTACCTCCGTCACGGCGGTGGTAATTTCAGAAATACGATTCAGAACCTTATCCGGCACACTCTTCTTTTTCCCCGCTCCCGAAAGAAATCCGTCAACAGAACCGGCACTGTCCTGCTTTCTCCCCGTATAGGCAAAATAGAGATCGCCCGAGAAGGGCGGGTCAAAAGCTACGTGCCGGTACACCGGCATCGACCGGCTGTTTTCCAGGCGGTAAACCAGCGGCATATCCGACCTGGCGCAGGCGATATCGTAGCCTGATCCCCTTGAGACAGAAAAATGGAGCGCGAACGGGTTCACATCAAACAGCCAGGCGATGTTTGAGATCAGCGTAGAGCTGCTTCCCAGTCCCCATCCCATATCGAACCCCACACTGCTCTCCGCCCTGCCGGCAGGCAGGGGATCATGGGTCAGCCGGGCTGCAGCATTCAGTATTTTGACAATAAAACCGGCCCGTCCGGCATCCGACGACGATTCAACCTCATAGCCGTTGGCCGAAACGGTAAAAACCGCACTGAACCACTTCTCCCCCTTCACAAAAGTATCCCATTCAAGCTTCCGGGAACTGCGGTCACCCCACCACTCCAGTCCCTGTCCGAATTTCACCGGCAATGCCAGCGCCGCGGCGCCCTTAAGCACCACATACTCGCCCGTCAGCATCAGCTTGCCGCGCGAGAACCACGATCTCCTTCTCCCTGAATTCACCATAACATGCTCCTTTTTAATTGAACTCTCCCCATCTCATCCTCTCCCCGTCCCCCTTAACCCGTTCAAAAACTCCTCAACAGCCGAATAACCCACTTTCCTGCCGCTGAAATATTCCGTTGCCGCCTCCCTTTCACTCTCCGTCGCCCCGAAACGGGCGAGTATATTTGACAGGTGCATCTTCATGTGGCCCGCCTGTATCCCTTTTGTAACCAACGCACCCACAGCCGCAAAATTACTTGCCAGTCCCGCCGAAGCCGCGATACCCATCAGCTCATCTGCGCCGGGGTTGCCAAGCATCTCGAGCGACATCCGCGCCATGGGGTGCAATCCCGTCAATCCCCCTACAGTCCCCACTGCCATCGGCAGCTCCAGTGCTATAAAAAACCTTCCGTCCTCCACAAGCGCCTCTGACAGGCTTCCATATCGCCCGCCCCTTGAAGCCCAGGCATGGCCGGCAGCCTCCACCGCCCTGAAATCGTTGCCGGTGGCTATCACCACAGCGTCAATACCATTAAATATCCCTTTATTATGAGTGGTTGCCCGGCAGACATCGACCTCAGCCATCCGCACGGCCAAAACGAACTTCCGCGCGAACTTCTCCGCCGGCATGCCCCCGGAAAAGGCCTCCAGCTCCTCCACGGCGCATTCGGCCGAAACCTTTACCCTGCAGCCGCCGGTATAGTTTGAAAGAATTGACATCACCACCTGCAGCTCGCCCCTGCCCGACATCCGCTTGTCATTCGCCGCAAAATCCTCCAGCACGGCGGCAAACTCCTCAAGGCACGAATTAATGAAGTTGGCCCCCATCGAATCCCTGGTGTCAAAATCGCCCCTGACCCTGAAATAACCCTCAATCTCGCTGCTCATATCCTCAAGGGCGACCGACCTGATACCTCCCCCGCGCTTTTCCATGTTGGCGGTAACCGGGGCAGCAGCCTCCACCATCCTTTCTTTGATGACCGGGAAGAGCTCCTTCAGCACTTCCTTGTCGCCGCTCCACAGGAAATGTACGTGACCGCTCTTTATCATAGCGCCCACCTCGTACCTGAATCCGCCCCGGCCGGCCCAGAATGCCGCACTCCGCGCCGCAGCCGCCACCACCGAGCTCTCCTCGGTAACCATCGGCACCATGTAACTTTTTCCGTTGATGAGAAAATTTGGCGCCACGCCGTACGGCATATAGTAATTGGTAAGCGTATTCTCACTGAAGCCATCGTGAAGCTTCTGCACCTGCTCATCGCCGTGCCTGTATCTTCCGGCAATCTCAACGGACCTCTGCGGGTCGGCAGTATATGCCGCAGCCATCTCCAGCTTCTCCCTGTGACCCAGCCGTGAAAAACCTTTTATTATTTTATCATCGGGCATAATAACCTGAATTTGTTACGCTTTCGCGGAAGTGAACAATTTTGTTCATACAAAATAACAACTTTATTAAACAAACAGTAAACATTTAAAAACAAAAACTGTTTATGGTTTAGTAAAAATAATACCGGCAAACCGAAAAGAAAAACCCGGCGCAGATGAAGATGCTAGTTTGTATAAGTCATGTACCCGATACTGAAACAGATATAAGGATAACGGCCGACGGTTCGTCGATAGATCTCAACGGGATAACCTGGATAATAAATCCGTGGGACGAGCTGGCGCTCACCCGGGCTGCACAGCTGAGGAAAGAACATCCTGCATTCATTGAATCGCTTACAGTAATAACTGTGGGAAGAGACGATACGGTCCCTTCACTCAGGAAGGCCCTGGCACTGGGTGCCGACAACGCCGTCAGGATTGACGCCGACCCGGTCGATTCGTGGTTCGTGGCCAGCCAGATAGCAGAAGTTGTAAAGAGAGACAAATACGATGTGGTGCTGACAGGTACCGAGTCGAGCGATTTCAACGGGTTTGCGGTCGGCGGCATGCTGGCCGGCATAACCGGGTACGCTTGCCTTCCCAATATCACATCGATGAATATAGAAGATAACAAGATAATGGTTCACCGGGAGACGGGTGATGGGAAGGAAAGGCTGGAAGCAGAGGTGCCGTTTATTGCAGTCATACAAAAAGGGATCACCTCTGCTCCCGGCATCCCCACCATGCGCGACATCATGCAGGCGAGAAATAAACCGGTCGAGGTGCTGCCGGCCCTTGCCGCGGGACACTTTACCGAAAATACAGCATACAGTCTGCCCGGTACGGAAAAACAGTGCACGATGATTACAGAAAATGAATATGGGCTCCTGGCAGAAAAACTTTATGCCGGGGCAGGAATAAGCTGACAGTTCAGGCACACGTGAAGTTACTCTTTGCATGGCCGGTTCCTCAAGATAACAGATCTGTAAATTTTTGCAAATGAAGGTACTTGCTTATATAGAGACAGAAGACGGCAAAGTAAGGCGAAGCTCGCTCGAGCTTCTGAGCTATGCATCCGATCTGGCCGGCAGCAGCGAAGAGCCGGTTACCGTTTGTGTCTCCGGACCGTTCAGCAATGAGACCAGGGAGTGCCTTGCAAGGTACGGGGCACAGAAGATCATGCTGGCAAGCAGCGACACCCCCCGGTCATCAGATATAACAGGGCAGGCCGGCGTAATAGCCGCTGCAGCAGAACATGCCGGGGCCGCAACTGTACTGTTTACGGGTAGCGTCAACGGAAGGGCGCTGGCGCCTGTCGTTGCGGCAAAGATGGAGAGCGGACTTGTATCAGGTGTCTATTCACTGCCTGTGAGCACCGATCCCTTCACTATCAACAAGAAGATATTTTCAGGAAAGGCCATTGCCACGGTAACCGTCAAAACAGCCGGCAGGGTGCTGGTACTTCTGCCTAACACCTACGGAATAAAGGAGAACCCGGTTGAACCGGAAGTTACCGGTTTTCAGCCTCCCGCCGGATCATCGCCTGCCCTTCCGCCGAAAGGCATAAGAGTGGTCGACTTTACCATGTCTGACGGCCAGGTGAAGCTTGCTGAAGCCGGGGTGGTGGTAAGCGGTGGTCGGGGACTGGCAGCGAGGGAGAACTGGAAGTACGTTGAAGAGCTGGCGGGACTGCTTGGAGGGGCCACTGCATGCTCGCGTCCGGCCTATGACGAGGGTTGGTGCCCGCACGACGGATGGGTGGGGCAGACCGGCAAGGTGATATCACCCAACATCTACCTGGCACTCGGCATCTCGGGAGCGGTCCAGCACCTTGCGGGAGTCAACTCCTCCAAAATGATAGTGGCGGTCAACAAGGACCCTGAGGCACCCATATTCAGGAAAGCGGACTATGGCATCGTGGGCGACATCAGAGAGGTGATGCCCAAACTTATAGAGGCGGTCAGGAAACAGCGGCAGCCTCTCTGAAAGCTCTAAAAGATACGCTTTTACAGGTCCCGGCAGTAATAAAAACCCACAAGCAGGTTTCGACACGCCCCCGTAAAAACCTCTATAACTGCACATTGAGACGATACAATTCCGCCGAAAGGCAGGAATCAAAATCTGTGGAAATATTTTTATAAAATTCTTCACAGATTAATTTCCAATGCCAAAAGCAGTTACCCCGTCGGGGGTCCGATTTAACATTGGACGCGGTTGCAATTATCCTTTTTTACCTATATTTGACCCTCTAACCATTCTTTGAATGTTATGGTAAATCACCTGTTAGTCCGGGACAAAAAGCTTGCTTATCAATGGATTAACAACGACGCTCATAGCGCCGGAAAGCCTGTCATCGTGTTCCTTCACGAAGGCCTCGGCTGCATGAAGCTCTGGAGGGATTTCCCCCAGGCCCTTTGCCGCGCAACGGGGTTTCGGGGACTGATGTATGACCGTTACGGATACGGAGAATCAGAAAAGATCACAGAACCCCGCGATAACGATTTCCTTTACCACGAAGCGGCCGAAGTGCTGCCCGCGCTGCTCGACAAACTTGGTGTCAACGAGCCGGTAATGCTTTTCGGGCACAGCGACGGCGGGACCATTTCACTTATATTCGGCGCACTTTACCCCTCGCGCACGGCGGCCATAGTTGCAGAATCATCACACATCTTCATGGAGCCGGTTACCATTCGGGGGATCAAACATGCGGTCCACGAATTCAAGAATAACGGGCTGAGGGAAAGGCTGCAGAAGTACCACGGCGACAAGACCGACTCGATGTTCTACAGCTGGGCCAATGTATGGACCTCTGAAGAGACAGCCGGGTGGAGCATTGAGCTGATCCTTCCCGAGATAACCGCCCCGGTGCTGGCAGTTCAGGGTGAAGAAGACAACTACGGCACGGTGTTGCAGACAGAAACGATTACCTCCCATGTGGGGGGGACGGGAATAAAGCTTCACATACCTGAATGCGGACATACCCCGCATCATGAGCAGAGGGACATCGTACTCCGGAACACCGAACGGTTCTTTACCGGGCAGGAGGTATTATGGAGCAGCTCAGCTACCGTACAATAAAAACCAGATCAGAAGGATACTTTAAAGACAGGGGCAGCAAGTTCCTCGCCTTTGCTTTTCCCGTAACCAGCGAAGAGCAGGTGAAAAGCCACCTCGGCGACCTCCGGGGTCAGTACCACGATGCACGCCACCACTGCTATGCATGGCGACTTGGTGCAGATGCGGAGCACTACAGGGCAAACGACGACGGCGAGCCCTCGGGTACGGCGGGCAGGCCCATACTGATGCAGATACACAAGCATGAGCTGACAAACGTGCTCATTGTGGTGGTGCGGTATTTCGGGGGAGTGCTGCTGGGGACCGGGGGACTGGTAAATGCGTATCGCAGCGCGGCAGCCGATGCCATAGAAAATGCCGCTGTAGTCGTAAAAACCGTCGAGGAGCAGTTCAGGATCGATTTTCCCTACGAGGCGATGAACGATGTGATGAGGGTACTGAAAGAGCTAGAGGCAACCCACATAAGCCAGGAGTTTGACACGGACTGTACCATAACGTTGAGCATCCCAGCCGGGAGGTCAGGCGAGCTGGCCGGCCGGCTGGCACCGGTGGCCAACGTTACTGTCACCATTCTGCCGGATGATTGACTTCATCCAGCCAGGCAGTTTTTCACTACCGGCCGCCAACCTTCCTGTTAATAAGTTATCAAATAATTATTAACAGATATTTTTTGCCTCCCCGTTCTTGCGTATTTTTACCTCAATAACCACAAAAACCATAACTCAGTGAAAAACAGAAGCCTGATCTCAATCAACGACTATTCAAAGGAGGAGATACTGCAGGTGCTCGATCTTGCCGGCGACTTTGAGCAGAACCCCTCCCGGGATATCCTGAACGGCAAGGTAATAGCCACCCTCTTCTTTGAGCCCTCCACAAGGACGCGCCTGAGCTTCGAGAGCGCCGTCAACCGGCTTGGAGGCAAGATCATAGGATTTTCAGACTCTTCATCATCAAGTGCCACCAAGGGAGAGACGCTGAAAGACACCATCAAGACGGTAAGCAACTACAGCGACCTGATAGTGATGCGCCACCCCATAGAGGGCAGCGCCAGGTATGCCAGCGAGGTCAGCACGGTCCCCATCGTCAATGCCGGCGACGGAGCCAACCAGCACCCCACCCAGACACTGCTCGACCTCTACTCGATCAGGAAGACCCAGGGCAAGCTTGAAAACCTCAACCTGTTCATTGTGGGAGACCTGAAATACGGCCGTACTGTCCATTCCCTGCTGATGGCCATGGCGCATTTCAATGCCACCTTCTATTTTATCTCGCCCAAAGAGCTGAAGATACCAACCGAGTACAAGATGTACCTCGACCAGCACAATCTCAAATATTCGGAGCATTCCGACTTCAAAGACATCATTGGCGAGGCCGACATAATCTATATGACCAGGGTGCAGAAGGAGCGTTTTTCAGACCCTATCGACTACGAAAAGACCAAGAACGCCTACGTGCTGAAGAACTCAATGCTTGAGAATTCCCGGAGCAACATGAAGGTGCTTCACCCCCTTCCCAGGGTCAATGAGATCAGCACCGATGTCGACGACAGCGAGAAGGCATACTATTTCACGCAGGCGCTGAACGGCGTTTACACCCGGCAGGCCATCATATCACTTATTCTTGGTTTAGATAACTGATCAGGAACCAACAAAACAGTAAACCCATGGCAAAAGACGTAAAAAAACTCAAGGTAAGCGCCATCAGGAACGGCACCGTAATAGACCACATCCCCGCTGCCAACCTGTTCAGCGTCATCAATATACTCGGACTTGACCATATAGATAACCAGATCACCTTCGGCACCAACCTCGAAAGCGGGAAGCTGGGCAGCAAAGCCATCGTGAAGATATCAGACAAATTCTTTGTCGACGAGGAGATCAACCGCATAGCACTCGCGGCCCCCCAGGCCAAGCTCAATATCATCAGGAACTACAAGGTGGAAGAGAAAAAGGAGGTGATCGTCCCCGACGGGTTCTCCGGTATAGTGAAATGCGTAAACCCCAAATGCATCACCAACAACGACGACGTAAAACAGAAATTCAGGGTGATCTCAAAAAAGGAGGTATCGCTCAAGTGCCACTACTGCGAAAAGATCACCGACCAGGAGCATATGGTGTTCATCTGATCCTGTCGTAGGAGCGGACAAGCATCTCATCCTTCCGTATCCCCCTGGTGGCAAGGAATACCATTATTACCGCTATAGCGGGGAAGACAACGGTTATCCTGAAGTTCATCACCACTTCGAGGGTCGACCTCAGATGGAAGAAATAGAAGAAGAAAAGGGCATAGAACCCGATCAGCAGCATCAGGTTGAATATACATATCCTTATCTGCAGAATCCTTCTTTTGTAGAATAAAATGGTCACCAGGCTCAGGGCTCCGGTCACTGTAACCAGGAACCACACAGGCATAGCCGATTCAATCCTGTTCGCGGTCTCCCCCACCCCCTCATAGATGCCGGTAAGCGCAAACCTGTAGTACTCACCCTGCGGCCCGATCATCTCAGCCAGGGGAGAAAGAAACATTGAAAACATGATGGCGGCAGCCAGCAAGAGCCACACTGTTTGTATCCGTTGTATCATAACCTTATTAATTACCGGTTTTGCATGGGTAAAGATAAATAATTATCTCCAATGGCTATTTCTCATTTGTCAGTATATTTGCATCACATATGAAGCAAACAGATAACCATGGAGAAAGTGCCGGATCCGGTTCCATACCCGGCACCGAGCTTATACTGAATCCCGATGGCAGCATTTACCATCTCAACCTGCTGCCCGCCGATATTGCACGGCATATTATCCTTGCAGGAGATCCCGGCAGGGTGGAGATCATATCCTCCTTCTTCGACACCGTTGAAGTCAGAAAGCAGCGCAGGGAGTTCGTCACCCATACCGGCAGATACAATGGGGTCAGGATAACCGCCCTGTCGTCAGGCATAGGCACCGACAACATCGACATAGTGATCAATGAGCTCGATGCCCTGGCCAACATCGACCTGGCAACCAGGAAGCCCAAAAAAGAGCATACAAGGCTGAATATTGTCCGCATAGGCACATCCGGTTCACTGCAGGCAGATATTCCCGTAGACGCGTTCGTGTTATCGGAATTGGCGGTAGGATTCGACGGACTCCTCAACTTCTACGGCGGAGCAGACAAAATATGCGACCAGGGGTTTGAAAAAGCCTTCACAGAACATGTCGGATGGAACAGCAGGCTTGCGGCACCGTATGTAGTGTCCGCCTCAGAAAGGCTTTTGAAGAAGTTCACCGCAGAGAGCAAATACCGCGATAAGTTCATCCCGGGGGTTACCATTTCGGCACCCGGCTTCTACGGTCCCCAGGGAAGGGAACTCAGGCTGAAGCCGGTCGACCCCGGCATCAACGACAAGATAGAAAAGTTCAGGTACGGCAGGCACAAAATAACCAATTACGAGATGGAATGTTCGGCCATTTACGGGCTGTCAAAGCTTCTCGGCCATGATGCGCTCACCGTTTGCGCCATCATTGCCAACAGGGCCAGCAAAACATCAAGCACCCGTCACGAAGAGACCATGTCAGACCTTATCGTTTCAGTACTTGATACGATCACCGGATGATGGACAAAAAGAACATACGCGCACTGATCCATCTGCTCGACGACCCCGACGCCGAGGTCAGCGATGTGGTAAGCGGCAACCTGCTGGAACTCGGCGCCGAAATAATACCCGAGCTCGAAAGCGCGTGGGAAAAGACAGCAGACCACGAACACCAGGAGAAAATAGAGAACATAATCAGGGATATCCAGTTCAGGAGCCTCAAACACGACCTTGAGAAGTGGCACAGCCATGGAGCCTTCGATCTGCTGGAAGGTGTTTGCCTGCTGGCAAGATACCAGTATCCCGACCTTGAAACAGATGAGGTAAGAAAAGAGATAAAGAGCATCTCAGATGCGATTTGGATTGAACTGAACAACCGGTTGACGGCACTGGAAAAGGTGAGGATAATCAATCATGTCATTTATGACATAAAAAAATTCTCCAAAAACCGGAAACACCTGAACTCCCCGCGCAACACCTATATCAACCTGGTACTCGAAAGCAAAAAAGGCAATCCCGTAACGCTGTCCATACTATATATTCTCGTGGCGCAGAACCTGGAACTGCCCGTATATGGAGTAAGTCTGCCGAAAATATTCCTCACGGCATGGGTCGACAGGGCCGGCAAAAAGAGAGCCGCCGAAGCCCCCCCGGAGGTCCTTTTCTACATAAACCCTTACCAGAACGGCTCAGTGCTCGGCAGAAAAGAGATTGACCTCTACCTGGGACAGCAGAAAATAGAGCCCCGTGCACACTATTACCAACCCTGCGACAACCGCACCATTGCCGAACGATTACTTCTCAGCATGATACTGGCATACGAAAAAGCCGGATTTCAGGACAAAACAGCAGACCTGAAAGAGTTGCTCAGGATCTTCAGGCCCGGCTGACCCTGACGGCAGCACCGCTAATTTAACAGCCGGCTGCTGTTGGACTGCCACTCCCTTTTAACTATCTTTACCGCCGGTTTAAAAAACAGAGATGTACAAAAAGATCATATTCATTACATACGTGTTGCTGATCACCACACTCAGCCTGTTCCCCGCCAACAAGCTGCCGATCACCAGCGCCTCACTGTTCCCGCACGCCGACAAGGTGGTGCATTTCGGCATGTACGCGGTGTTCACCTTCCTGCTCTTCTATACATGGCCGGATAAGTTCTCCGGCAGGACCCGCCAGTTCCTGCCTCTGCTCTATGTAATTATCTGGGGTTCCATGATGGAGATCCTCCAGGGATTCGGAGGCTACGGCCGCAACTTCAGCCACCTCGACATCCTGGCAAATATACTCGGGTTCTTTCCGGGTTGGATAGCGTGGAGGGTATTGCCTGAAAAGTTCAAACCAGCCAAACCAGCTTCATCACAAGTCCCCTAACAATCGACTCTATTCGATCCTGGCCGTCACCGGATTTCGCAGTCCTTTAATTTCAGTAAGGCCTCAACAATTCTTGAAGCTGTATTACCATCCCACAGGTTTGGCACAGATCCCTTTTTCCAGTTTCCTGAGAACAACCTTGCCATTGCAGGCTTAATTGCTTCCGGATTTATCCCTAACAATTCATTTGTACCTATTGTAACAGTCTCAGGTCGTTCTGTGCTATCCCGCAATGTCATGCATGGGACACCCATCACCGTTGTTTCTTCCGTAATTCCACCGGAATCTGTGATAACTGCAAATGATCTTTCTACAAGGAAATTAAACTCAAGGTACCCCAGAGGTTCAACAGTTACCAGCCGTTCGTGCTTAAGTCCCATTTTGTTCAGACTTTTCATGGTTCTGGGATGAACCGGGAAAACCACAGGCAATTCTCCTGAATGGGCCAATATCTCATTTATCAAGTCTTTCAGTTTATGCTCCTCATCAACATTAGCCGGCCTGTGCAGTGTCATTACAAAGTACTTTCCCTCCTCAAGAAAACGATCGTCCCATACTGGTGGTTTTTGAAACCTTGGCCGGTGTTTCAGTAAACTATCAATCATCGTATTGCCGACAAAGAATATCCTGTCATCAGTCACCCCGCTCTTTCTCAAATTATCATTAGCAATCTCACTGGTAGTAAAAAAATAGTTACTGATACTGTCTGTAACAACCCTGTTTATCTCTTCAGGCATACTCCAGTCCCCCGACCTGATACCACCCTCAACATGCGCAACTTCTACATGCATTTTTCTGGCTACGACAGAGCATGCCATAGTAGATGTAACATCACCCACAACTATGCAGATATCCGGTTTTCTTTGTAAAAGCAACTTTTCATAACCCAGCATAATGGCTGAAGTCTGCTCAGCCTGCGTTCCGCCTCCGGCGCCAAGATTTATATCAGGATCCGGAATACCGAGTTGTTCAAAGAAACTGGTACTCATATTAATATCATAATGCTGCCCCGTGTGTACGAGCCTGTAACCGATGTCTGCACCTTTATCCCTGACAGAATGTATAGCATCAATGATCGGCGAAATTTTCATAAAGTTTGGTCTTGCACCAGCAATTAAATCAACAAGCATAATATTATTAAATTTATAAACCCTAAATAATTCTATTCAAT
>REEN01000097.1 GCA_007695015.1 Marinilabiliales bacterium | reverse complement strand
CCGCCATCACCCATCCACAGGTACACATCGGCAGTTTTCTGGACGGCACCGGCTTCATAACCGATGTTGGAAATTTTTATGGAAGGCGACTCCATAGTGAATTCATCATAGTTGAATACTTTCAGCTGGATTCCGGAGTTTGTCCTTTCATCGATTTCCAGAAAGTACATCTTCCCGCGCTTCAGCGGATGGGGCAATTCAAGGTAGATCCAGTGGTGCATTGCCGGCATACGAGCAGAGTGACTGGCTTCCCAGACTTTGGATTTGCGGTGGACCTTTACCGGGCTTTTCCCTCCGGCGCCGTAATTGGGGTCGTCTTCAGAAATAATCAGATAACTTCCCGGTTGTTGGGCATAAATAGCATTCAGCGGTTCACCAAAAGGAACGTACTGGTCTTTGTCCGGACATAGATGCCAGTTTTCGGTATGGTAATAATCCCACCCGTTGCAGGATCCGCTCAGTGTATCGTCCCAGTTGTAGACAACCATTCCGTCCTGGAAGTGTAGTGCCAGGATCTGGTTATCAACCGGCAGAACGCTGACGAATTTGGTTGCTTTGGAAATTCCTGCAGTTAATGCAATAAGGATCAGCAGGCTTATGACTGTTCTTAGATTTTTCATCTGGAATTATGGAAAGGTTAATTACTCCTTGAGAACATTTTGCGTTAAATATCTCAAGGTATTGCCGTGCTAAAAATACCACAGGTTTGTTAAACAACAAAAGTAAATATTGTTTTCGATCTGTTCTGACACGGGTGATTTCATGGTGAGCGGCAGATGGGATATTGAATTGGGAAGAAGAACAAGGGGCCGGAAGCAGATAAACTGATGACATTTACTATTTGTTCATCAATCCGTCGGCCACTACGAAGGTGCTGCCCCCCACAAATACCAGGTCGTCTGGTCCGGCAGCGGCAAGTGCTGCCGAGATAGCATCGGGCACTGTATGGTATGCTTTTCCTGAAAGGCCTGCCGCGAGGGCCTTGCTTTGGAGCTCAGCGGCATCGAGCGATCTTGGTATGGATGCCATGGTCAAGTAATAGGTGGCACCGGCCGGTAGCATGCGAAGGATCTCTCCCGTTTTCTTGTCGTTTACAAATCCCAGCACCATGTGCAGGTGCCTGTGGGGAGTTGCCCGTATCTGGCCAATGACATTGCTGATGCCGGCAGCATTGTGGGCTGTGTCGAATACGATCAGCGGGTTCCTGCCGGCTATCTGCCATCGCCCGCGAAATCCCGTAGCTGTTGCAACCTGCCGGAGTCCGCTATACACATGCTCCCGGCTGATATCAAGTCCCTGTTCCCTCAAAACATCTATGATTTTCAGTACAGTAACGGCATTCTTTTGCTGGTAGAAGCCCAGCAGGTCGGTCTCCAGGTTTTTCCAGTCCGCCTTTCGGCCACCTGACGACCGGCGCGCCTCCCTGTTTGATGTTATATTTAACGACTGCAGCCCCCCTGTGGTGAATGTGGCAAATTCGCAGGTGTACTCTTCTGAAGCAAAGCTTATTAAAGACCCCGTTTGCCTGGCAGCCGTGATGAACACATCCCTTGTCTCAGGCTGCATCTCGCCAATAACCACGGGTATGCCCGGTTTGATGATCCCTGCCTTTTCTCCTGCTATGGCCTGCAGGCTGTTGCCAAGGAACTCGGTGTGATCCAGCCCGATATTCGTAATTACGGAAACAAGCGGTGTTATAATGTTGGTCGAATCAAGCCTGCCTCCCATACCTGTCTCTATAACCGCTACATCGACCTTCTCTGCTGCAAAGTATTCGAATGCCATGGCAACGGTCATTTCAAAAAAGGAGGGTCGCAACCTTTCGAACAGTTTGCGATGGCCTGCGGTGAAACCTGTGACGAAATCCTTTCCAACCGGCTTACCGTCAATTCTGATCCTTTCCCTGAAGTCGAGCAGATGGGGCGATGTGTAGAGCCCGGTTTTAAGGCCGGCCGACTGCAGCACCGATGCCAGCATGTGTGATACCGACCCTTTGCCGTTGGTGCCGGCAACATGCACCGTTCTGAACCTCTTGTGGGGATGACCGGAATATTCATCAAGTGCCAGGGTTGTAGCCAGGTCTGCCTTGTAGGCGGCTTTGCCTATGCGCTGGTACATCGGCAGTTGACTGAAAAGGTACTCCAGTGTTTTCTTGTAGGTCATAATAGTTGCGGCAGCGTTTTAAGTTTTCGGACAGGACTGTGTGACTGACACGACATCATTCTACAACAGGGTTTCTTATCGGGCATCGCGGCAGGGACAGCAGCTGCCGGCAGCCGCCGGGATCAGGTGTCGTAACGGCTGCCCCATCCGTTCAGATGAATTCTTTCCGGCCTGAACCGCTCGGGAGGCTCTTTATCCTCGGCAGCATATCCAAGGGCAATGAGTGAGAAAGGCTGAATATTAGCAGGCAGCGAGAAGATGGATTTTATGGCTTCCATCCTTTCGTCGCGGGGGTACACGCCGAGCCACACGCTGCCAAAGCCCCGGTCATGTGCCGCCAGCAGTATGTTCTGGGTGGCCGCTGAGCAGTCCACCGGCCAGTATCCCTTGCTTTTTTCAAGGTCTGTGTCGCCGCATACCAGGATGGCAAGTGGCGCCTCTGCAAGCATTGAGGCATAGGGGTGTGCATCCATCAGCCTGTTGAGCAGTTCTCTCTCCGTAACCACCACGAAGTGCCAGGGCTGCTCGTTACGTGCCGAAGGGGCATACATGCCGGCCTCAAGCAGTGCATTTACCTCTTGTCTGGAAATCATACCGGACCGGTATTTCCTGATGCTTCTTCTTGTCTTTATCGCCTTGAGAGTTTCCATTACTGAAATGATTTGGGTTCCACTTCCTGCGGGAGCCTGCGTGACGGTTCAGTCAGGCTTGCCGCGGGGAACAAATTTAACAACTATTTAATAAGCTTCACCCCGGTAAAAACCATTTTATTTATTTATTTTTGGATTACGATAATTATTAAACTGCACAGGAATCAATGGGGAATAAGAAGAAAACATTCGTACTTGATACGAATGTTCTGCTGCATGACTACAAGTGTATATACCGCTTCCAGGAAAACGACCTGGTAATCCCGATAGTTGTTCTTGAGGAGCTGGACCGGCTTAAAAGGGGCAATGACCTGATCAATTACCACGCAAGGGAATTCACCCGCGAGCTTGATCTTTTGTCGGGCGACCACCTTTTCAATGGTGGCATTAAGCTGGGACGGGGACTTGGAAAACTGTCGATCGAAACGGGTAAGCCCTTCTCCGACGAGATGTGTGAATCGTTTCCTGAAAAGACCCCCGACCACCGGATACTTGCCATAACTGACCATGTAAGGAGAAGATTCAACAGGCGTCCTGTAATACTGGTATCGAAAGACATAAACCTGAGAATGAAGGCCAAGTCGCTCGGTATACTGGCGCAGGACTATGAGTCAGACAAGGTGGCAAACCTCGATTCGATGGACAGGGCAGTGGAGATGCATGAGGATTTTGATGACCGGCTGATATCGAGGCTTTATGAGGAGCCCGAAGGTGTTCCTGCGGCTGAATTTAAGCTGAGCATGGAGCCTCACCAGTACTACATACTCAGAAGCAGCAAGGCCTCCGTACTGGTCCATTATGATCCGTTCAGGGATATGATGGAACGGGTTGAGAAGTACAGGATTTACGGGATCGAGCCGCGAAATGCCGAGCAGACATTTTCGATCGATGCGCTGATACGGCCTGAGATTCAGCTTATATCCCTTACGGGGAAGGCCGGGACCGGGAAGACCCTCCTTGCGCTGGCTGCCGCTCTGCACCAGGATAACAGGTACAAGCAGATACTGCTTGCCCGGCCCATTATACCGCTGGCCAACCGTGATATCGGTTTCCTGCCGGGCGATGTGAACGAGAAGATCGGACCCTATATGCAACCGCTGTTTGATAACCTCTCTGTTATCAAGAACAAGTTCAGGACCCAGAGCAGGGAACTGGCAAAGATAGAGGAGATGGAAAGGACAGAGAAGCTTGTTATTACGCCGCTGGCCTATATACGCGGGCGCAGCCTCTCTGACGTGTTTTTCATAGTCGATGAGGCGCAGAACCTTACCCCGCATGAGGTGAAGACCATTATCACAAGGGCGGGAGAGAATACCAAGATAGTCTTTACCGGTGATGTCCACCAGATAGATTCGCCATACCTGGACATGAAATCAAACGGACTCAGCTATATGACCGACAAGATGAAGGGGCAGGATATATTCGCCCATGTCAACCTTGTGAAAGGGGAGAGGAGCTTCCTTTCTGAGCTGGCAAGCAACCTGCTGTAACTTTTTGTTCAACCTTAACAACAGACAACCATGGCATCAACAAAAACTCTCTATATAGGCCGGCACGCAAAGTCATCATGGGACTTCCCCGGAAGGGCCGATATAGACCGGCCCCTGGCCGAAAGGGGACTCAACAACGCGTATGAGATGGCCGGGAGAATGAAGGAACGGGGTGACAAGCCGGCGCGGATAATCAGCAGTCCCGCCAACAGGGCCCTGCATACGGCTGTCATATTTGCCCGCGAACTTAAGATACCCCTGGATTACCTGTCAGTTAACGAAGATCTTTATATGGCCGGCGAGGATGCCATTTTACAGGTTGTTGCAAGGGTCGATGATGCAATCGATTCGCTGATGGTGTTCGGGCATAACCCTGATTTTACCTATCTTGCCAACCAGTTTGTGCATAGTCAGATATACAACATACCGACCAGCGGGGTGGTGCGCCTTGATTTTGATGTGAAGTCCTGGGAGGATATCCACAGGGGCAAGCTGACGGGACACCTTTTTGACTATCCCAAAAAGAAGTAGCCGGGATAGCTTTTCAACTGCAGTATAGCGGGCAGGTTTTTAAAACTGCAAACTGAATTAAATACGTTAGGTTGCCAATGGCCAAAAACAGGAAAATAATAAACCGGGAAATAAGCTGGCTCTCATTCAATCACAGGGTGCTGCAGGAGGCTGCAGATAAATCATTGCCTCTTCTTGAACGGATCCGGTTCCTGGGGATTTTCTCAAACAACCTCGACGAGTTCTTCAAGGTAAGGGTGGCTACAGTGAAGCGCATGATGGATTATGACCGGAATGTGAGCCGGGACATGCGCAAAATGATAGGCGACAAGCCGAAGAACGTACTCAAGCAGATCCAGAAGAGGGTAATAGAGCTTCAGGCACAGTTTCAACAGATTTACCAGGATATAATCATGGAGCTTGAAGCGGAGAATATACACCTCATAAACGAAAAGCAGCTCACCCCGTCACAGGCCGCATTTGTGAAGAATTATTTCGAGGAAGAGGTGAGACCCATGCTTTCTGTCATCATGCTTCACAATGTAGATAGTTTCCCCTACCTGAAGGACAAGGCTATCTATCTTGCCACTAAGCTGACAGGAAGCGATCCGGAGGTTGAAACAGAATACGCCCTTGTGGAGGTGCCTGCCAACATCTCCCGCTTCCTTGTCTTTCCGCCCGAAGACCATAAAAGATACCTGATAATCCTGGATGATGTAATAAGGTTTTGCCTGAAGGATGTATTTTCCATATTCCATTTTGACAGCTTCGGGGCATATACCATAAAGATCACCCGTGATGCCGAGCTGGATGTTGATAATGATCTCTCCCAGAGTTTTATCGAGAAGATATCGAAAAGCGTAAGCCGCCGGAACAAGGGACAGCCGGTCAGACTGGTATACGACAGGGCTATTCCCGAAGATATGATCAGTTACATTATCAAAGAGATGGCGCTCGATGATGACGATAACCTGATACCCGGGAGCCGTTACCATAACTTCAAGGACTTCATGGAGTTTCCCGGTTTTGGGATGCCTCACCTGGTCTACCCCACACACAAGCCCCTGCAGCACTGGCGAATAAAGCCTAATAAAAGCATCTTTGAAGTTATTGCCAAAAAAGATCTGCTGCTTCATTATCCCTACCATAAATTTGCGAACCTGATAGACTGGCTGAGAGAGGCTGCCATAGATCCGAAAGTTGTTTCTGTAAAGATTACCCTCTACCGGGTTGCAAGGAATTCGAAGGTTATCAATGCTCTTATAAATGCGGCCAGGAACGGCAAGCAGGTGACCGTGATAATTGAGTTGCAGGCCAGGTTTGATGAAAAGGCCAACATTTACTGGTCACGCAAGATGGAAGAGGTCGGCGTAAGGGTTCTGTTCGGTATCAGGGGGCTTAAAGTTCACTGCAAGCTGATCCTCATAAGCCGCCGCGAGGGACGGGAGGTTGTATGCTATGCAGGTATAAGCACCGGGAATTTTCATGAGGGTAATGCCGGTATCTATTCTGACACCACGCTGCTGACCCGTGACAAGCGGATTGCATCGGAAGTAAGGAAGGTGTTCAACTTCTTTGACAACACCTTCAAGAACTTCACCTACAAGTCGCTGCTGCTCTCGCCCAACTATGCCCGCAGGCGGCTTGTGAACCTGATCGACAATGAGATCAGGAACAGGGATCTCGGCAGGGATTCCTGGGTAATAGTCAAGACCAACAGCCTGGTGGACAAAGATTTGATCAATAAGCTTTACCAGGCCGGAAGAGCCGGTGTTAAAATTAGACTGATCGTGAGGGGTATATGCTCGCTTATACCCGGTGAACCCGGTTTAAGTGATAACATAGAGGCCATAAGCATCGTCGATGCCTTCCTGGAGCACTCCAGGATATTTGTATTCTGCAACAACAACAAGAACCTTTATTATATATCGTCGGCGGACTGGATGACGAGGAACCTGGACCACCGCATTGAAGTTACCTGTCCGGTTTACGATCCCGACCTGCAGGAGGAGCTCAGGACACAGATCGAGCTGCAGTGGAGCGACAACGTAAAGGCCCGGGAGATAAACCGGGAACAGGATAACAGGTACAGGAAGAACGAGGGTAGTCAGCCCGTCAGGTCGCAGGCAGAATTTTACAGGTATCTTAAAAATAAAACTTAAGGCAAAAACTGATCCCGTATTGAAACTGCTGAAGTTTGCAGCTATTGACATAGGCTCTAATGCCGTGCGGCTGCTGTTCATGAATGTAATAGAAGACAACTCCGATGTGTACTTTAAAAAGTCATCGCTGGTGCGTGTGCCGGTCAGGCTGGGTGATGATGCATTCTATAACGGCGGTGTAATAGGGGCTGCCAAGATTGAAAAGCTGATGCACACCATGACCGCATTCAGGCACCTGATGACCGTTCATGATGTTGTAAGTTACCGTGCCTGTGCCACCTCGGCAATGCGTGAGGCTGCCAACTCGGCTCATGTGGTGAGCTATATCAAAGATAAAACCGGAGTTGAGATCAACGTGATAGACGGCCAGCAGGAGGCCGAGCTGATTTACGCAAACCGTATCGTTGAAATGATAAAGAAAGAAGGTGCCTATCTCTATGTCGATGTGGGTGGGGGCAGCACCGAGTTGACACTGTTTTCGAAAATGAAGGTGGTCGCTTCTGCCTCGTTCAACCTGGGAACCATCCGCTTCATTAAGGGTGAGGATACCAGCAACGAAAAAAAAAGGCTCAGGGAGTTCGTCAAAGGTCTCTCAACCCGGTACAGGCCTGTTGAGCTGATCGGTTCGGGAGGCAATATCAACAAGGTGTTCAAGCTTTCGGGCAAAAAGGAGGGTGTGCCGCTTACACTGAAAAATCTGAGGGATATTTACGAATTTATTGATTCTTTCTCCATTGATGAGCGGATCAGGGACCTTGGATTTAACCCCGACAGGGCCGATGTGATAATTCCTGCAACAAACGTGTTTCTGAAGATCATGAAATGGACCGGCGCCAAAAGAATACTGGTACCTAAAATCGGGGTTTCAGATGGCATCGTGCACCATTTGTACAACCGTTACCGCGCCGGCAAGGAAGCCGGTCAGGATGACAGGCCATAGCCGGTGCCGGCTAAATCATTCAGCTTCTGAATACAGTGTTGTGGTCATTTGTGCGGGTGATTGAATTATTTTGATTAAAATTGCCCGTAGGATACCCTGGGATATCCTAAACCAAAGCCAGACATGAACATTAAACCGAGGGTCGCTTTCCATACGCTTGGTTGCAAACTGAACTTTGCAGAGACCGCCACCATACAGCGCCTTTTCGAGGAAAAGGGTTTTCAAAAGGTGGATGTTGGAAGCGAGGCTGATGTTGTGGTTATCAACACCTGTACCGTCACGGGAAGCGCCGATAAAAAATGCAGGAATGCAATAAGTCGTGCGGCCAGAAACTATCCGGGCGCATTCCTGGTTGTTGCGGGCTGTTATTCACAGCTCAAGGCCTCAGAGCTGGCGGAAATGAAGGGGGTTGACCTGGTGCTGGGCTCGAAAGAGAAATTCAGGATATTTGACTATGCCGGTGATTTTGAAAAGAGGACCGTGCCCGGGGTGCATGTATGCGAGATAGGAGGAGACAGGGACTTTTCTCCCTCATATTCGCTGTCGGGACGCACACGTTCATTCCTCAAGATTCAGGACGGATGCGACTATTACTGTTCATACTGCACCATCCCCATGGCCAGGGGCCGCAGCCGCAGTGCCCCGGCCGGAGAGATTGTGAGCCAGGTGCATGTGATAGAAAAACAAGGTATACGTGAGGTGGTGCTTACCGGCGTCAACATTGGCGATTTCGGGAAACGCGGCAGCGGCAGCCTCCTGGATCTGCTTTACCGGCTTGAAAGTGAAACGTCAGTCGACAGGTTCAGGCTCTCATCGGTCGAGCCCGATCTGCTGGACGATGGATTGATAGAATTTATTGCCGGCAACAGCAGGTTCGCTCCCCATTTTCACCTGCCCCTGCAATCGGGCTGCGACAGGGTGCTGAAGCTGATGAACAGGAAATATAATACCTCGCTCTTTACCGAACGGGTGGCAAGGATCAGGGAACTGATACCCCATGCCGGCATCGGAGCCGATGTGATAACGGGCTTCCCGGGAGAGACAGGGGGGGACTTTGAGAATACATTGCAGTTTCTGAAGGAGGCCGGAATTTCGTATCTTCACGTTTTTTCCTATTCGGACAGGGAAGGGACCAGGGCTGGAATGATGGAAGGCAAGGTGCCTCCACAGGAGAAGGAGAGGAGGAGCAGAATACTGCACAGCCTTGCAGATGAGATAAAGCTTAGGTTCAATGAGAGTTGCCTAGGACAGGTACACCAGGTTCTTTTTGAGGCTTACAACAGGAAGGGGCGGATGTATGGCTTTACGGGCAACTATATAAGAGTGGAGGCCATAGCCGATGAGGGGGCGGTAAACAGGATTGCCGACGCAGAGCTCATTGAAATTGCCCCTGACGGAAAGGTCAGGGCGATACTGAAGAGCTCCGGCAGCAGTTGAACGGGTTGGGTGAAAGTTCAAACTTTATATAAAAAATAGTTTTATGGATCTGCAGAATGTTTGTGAGAAAGTGAAAAAGGTTGCCATCGAGACAGGCAATTTTATCAGGAACGAGAGAAGGTCTTTCTCGGCCGACAAGATTGAGACCAAGGGCATTCATAATTATGTTTCGTATGTTGACAAACAGGCCGAGAGCATGCTGGTGGGTGCACTGGCCGGGATAGTGCCCGAAGCTGGTTTTATTGCCGAAGAGGGTACGGGCCAAAGGAATGAGACAGGACTCAACTGGATCATTGATCCGCTCGATGGCACTACCAATTTTATTCACGGACTGCCTCCCCATTCCATAAGCATTGCGCTGAGCGACAATGACCGGATAGTGCTGGGAGTTATTTACGAAGTGAACCTTGAGGAGTGCTTCTATTCATGGGAAGGAGCCCCTGCATTCCTTAACGGCACTGAGATAAGTGTTTCGGAGACAGCGAATGTGAAAGATTCTCTTATTGCTACGGGTTTTCCCTATACGGCATTCGACAGGATGCCGTCATTCCTTGTCTCTTTCGAGTATTTCGTGAAAAATTCTCACGGGCTCCGAAGGCTGGGCTCTGCTGCCATTGACCTGGCATACGTGGCCTGCGGCCGGTTTGACGCCTTTTATGAGTTCGGTCTGAGTCCCTGGGATGTGGCTGCGGGATCATTCCTGGTGGAGCAGGCCGGGGGACGGGTAAGTGACTTCAGGGGCGGTGGCGATTACCTGTTCGGCCGTGAGCTGGTTGCTGCCAACAGTAAAGTTTTTGATGAGTTCGGTTCGGCTGTGGGGCGTTTTATGAATTAATTTTCAAACCCTGAATGCAGACTATCCTGTTCCATATCATATACGGTTTCTTCAGGCTGCTGGCAATGCTTCCGCTGCGTGTGCTCTACTTTTTTTCCGGAATCGCCTATCTTACGCTTTATTACATTACAGGATACAGGCGCGCCGTTGTTGCGGAAAACCTGCGCAACGCCTTCCCCGAAAGGGATAAGGAGGAGATTGTAATTATTGAAAAGCAGTACTACCGGCACATGTGCGACCTGATAGCCGAAACCGTTTACCAGTCGGGTATGACCGCCCGCGAGGTTTCTGCAAGGGTCAGGTACACCAATCCGGAGATTGCCGGAAAGTACTTTGAGCAGGGAAAGGATGTGGCCGGCCTACTGGGACACTGCAATAACTGGGAGTGGTTGTTCGGTTACCCGCTGATCGCGCCGTTCAGGTGCGTCGTTATATACAGGCCGATCAAAAACAGGGTGTTTGACCGGATCATGCTTAAGCTGAGGTCCCGGTTTAACGCCCACCTGGTGCCTATGAAGGTTGCTCCGCGGACCATCTACAATTACAGGCAGCAGGGGGTGCAGACCATCACGGCCTTCATCGCCGACCAGTCGCCCCCCACTGGCGGCACACCACAGTGGCACACTTTTCTGAACAGGGATACAGCCTTTTTTGGCGGACCCGAGGTTATTGCGAGGAAAATGAAAATGGCGGTTATCTACCTTAAGATGAAAAAGATTAAAAGGGGATATTACGAATTCGAATTCGTGCCGCTTGCAGATGATGCTTCGGCTGTCAACGAAGGGGAGATTATCAGATCGTATGTTGCCGAGCTTGAGAAACATATTGCTGAGGAACCGTCTCACTGGCTCTGGTCGCATCGCAGGTGGAAACACAGGAGGGAGGTGCAACCATGAAGAAGCTGGCAGTAGTCATACTGAACTGGAACGGAGAGAAGTTGCTCAGGCGGTTTTTGCCGGGGGTGGTTGAACACTCTTTATCGGAGCATGCCGGAGTATGGGTGGCTGACAATGGTTCGACTGACGGCTCGGCTGAATTTGTGAAGAGGGAGTTCCCGGGGATCGGACTTATAACGCTCGACCGCAACTACGGTTTTGCCGGTGGCTATAACAGGGCGCTTGCCGGGATTAAGGCTGAGTACTACATATTGCTTAACTCCGATGTGGAGGTGACACCCGGGTGGACCGCACCACTGCTGGATCTAATGGAGGGAGACAGCCGGGTGGCTGCGTGTATGCCTAAGATACTGGATCTTGAGGATAAGGGCCGTTTTGAATATGCCGGTGCTGCAGGTGGCTTTATCGATTTTCTTGGTTATCCTTTCTGCAGGGGAAGGATCTTTGATGTTACCGAGGAGGATAACGGGCAGTATGATGATGTGAGGGAGGTGTTCTGGGCCACAGGTGCCTGCATGGCAGTCAGGGCAGAGGACTGGAAACTGTTTGGCGGGTTCGACAGCGGTTTTTTTGCTCATATGGAGGAGATAGACCTGTGCTGGCGAATGAAAAGCGGTGGGAGGCGAATTATGGTTTGCCCGGCGTCGGTGGTATACCACCAGGGTGGGGGAACGCTTCCGGGAACTGATCCGCGCAAGACCTTCCTGAACTTCAGAAACAGTCTCTCCATGCTGCTCAGGAACCTTCCGGGAGACAGGCTGTGGCTGGTGCTGGTGCGGCTTATTGGGGACTGGCTTTCGATTGTCAAATTCATAGCGGCCCTCTCATTCGGAAATGCATTTGCTGTTCTAAGGGCCCACTTTGCGTTTTTCGGGCTGCTTGCCGGCAATGTCAGGAAAAGGCGGGAGATACGCCGCCTGTTGTTGTCGCTGCCTGCCGGCCGGGACGGGGAGATCGTTTCCGGGGAAGCCGTTACCGGGGAAACCGCTCCAAGGGAAACTGCTGCCGGGGAAACCGCTTCCGGGAATTTTATTCCCGGTAAGTCTTACCCCCTTGCCGGAATGTACAGACGCAGCATAGTGGTCGATTTTTTTATCCTGCGTCGCAGGGTATTTTCCCGGCTCGGTTTCGGGGATTGATGTGTCATTTTGGGGGTTGACATGCCGTTTCGGGGTTTGATGGGATGTTTCGGATGTTGATGTTCAGTTCCGGGGATCGATGTGCCGGCGTAGGGCTTGACTGGCTGGTTCGTGGATTGATATGCCGCCAGGGGGGAGGGATTACAGCAACTTTTAACGATACAGATGTATGCAGATATTTAGGAAGGACAATCTAAATGTAAGGGTTTTTAAAGATGAGGCCCGGATGGGGCTTGC
>REEN01000096.1 GCA_007695015.1 Marinilabiliales bacterium | reverse complement strand
GCTGTTTCGTAAGCGCTGATCACTGTGCCTCCTCCAGCCTGCCGTCTTTGAGGTTGTATATCCTGTCCATTCGCGATGCTATCTCCATGGAGTGCGTTACCACGATCATTCCCAGGTTCTCTTTTTCGCCCAGCCGGATCAGCAGCTTTGTCAGCATCTCCGCATTTTCGCTGTCGAGCGACCCGGTCGGCTCATCTGCCAGCAGCAGCGAAGGGCCGTTTACCAGCGCCCTTACCACGGCTGTGCGCTGGCACTCGCCACCGGACAGCTCGCCGGGCTTCTGGTGCCTTATATCCCACAAACCAGTTTCCCGGAGCAGCTCTTCAGCCCGTCTGTAGATATCTTTTTTGTCGCCGTTAACAGGGAGAGCCGGTATCAGCACGTTTTCCCACAGCGTGAGCTGGGGCAGCAGGTGGTGAAACTGGAACACGAACCCTACCTCCCGGTTCCTGAAGCCGGCCAGCTCTGCCGTATCCATCCCCGAAAGGGATCTCTCCTTAAAAAATATCTCTCCCTTATCGGGGAAGTCAAGGGTGCCTGCCAGGTTCAGCAGGGTAGTCTTGCCTGATCCGGAGGGGCCGGCAATGGCTATCTTTTCGCCCTGCCGCAGGGAAAGGCCTGCACCGCGCAGCACCTCGCGCAGCGTTTTCCCGTAACGGCTTTTAAATGATTTTGAAACATCCTCTATTTCGAGCAGCATCAGTTTTCTGATTTAGGGTTTCCGGCGACGCCGGGCCGGCATGTGCGGTTTGCGGAGTGCACGACCGGTATAGTGTAAAAATAGTCAATTACCTTGTATTCTTGGAAAAGCTTAACAGATTTTATAATTTGCCATCCGGTATGTTGAGATAATTAAAAGGCTTGTTATGGCTGAAGATATTTATGATAAGCTGAGCGATCCGCTGGCGCTCACCATCTTTATAATAACACTGTTAATACCGGTTGCCGTCGGGCTCCTTGCCATGCTGCGCACCCGCAGCCAGTCCGATTTCTTTATTGGCGGAAGGACCATGAGTGCTTTTGTCGTCGGACTCTCGGCCGTGTCGTCGGGCCGGTCTTCGTGGCTGGTGCTCGGGGTGAGCGGGATGGCCTATGTTTCGGGTGTAGGCGCTATCTGGGCCATAGTGGGTTATACCATGGTAGAGGCATGGCAGTTCATATACCTGGGCCGGAGGCTGAGGAAAGAGACACAGAGATATGATTCTATCACCCTGCTCGACTATTTTGAATCGAGGTTTAATGATAAGACCAGGCTGCTGCGCATTACCGGGGTTGTTATCATGATAATCTTCATCACGGCATATGTGGCCGCGCAGTTCAATGCCGGGGCCAAGTCGCTCTCCACGGCAATGGACATGCCGCTGGCTCTTTCGCTTGTCATATCGGGACTGCTGGTGATGATCTATATGGTGCTCGGGGGTTATGTGGCCGTGGCATACAATGATGTGGTGAGGGCTCTTATAATGCTCGTGGGGCTCGTGGTGCTGCCGGTAGTGGGGATCGTTAATATAGGCGGGATTGGGATTTTACGGGAGATGCTCATGGGCCTGAGCCCCGCTCACCTGGACCTGTTCTCGCTGGGCGCCGGTGTTATCATCGGGTTCATAGGGATCGGACTGGGTTCGCCCGGACAGCCCCATATGGTGATAAGGTACATGTCGATCAAGGACCCCGTGCAGCTTAAATATTCGGCCATATTCGGCACCTGCTGGAACATTATCCTGGGTATCGGGGCGGTGAGCATCGGACTTGTCGGGCGTCTGCTTGTGCCGGAGATCAGCCGCCTGCCCGATGAGGACCCTGAGATGATATACCTGGTGCTCTCTTCGGGTTACTTCGGGCCTGTACTGTACGGACTGCTTGTGGGAGGGGTGTTTGCCGCTATTCTCTCAACGGCCGACTCCCAGCTCCTGGTCGTGGCATCGACCTTTGCAAGGGATCTTTACGAAAAGGTTATTGCCCGGAAAAGGCAGATTGATGAGAAGCGGAAAATGTACCTGAGCAGGGCGGTTGTCATACTTTCCGGCATTCTTGCGCTTATGCTTGCATGGGTTGCAGAGGACCTGGTTTTCTGGCTGGTGCTTTTTGCGTGGGGGGGACTGGGTGCAGCGTTCGGGCCTGCGCTTGTCATGTCGCTTTTCTGGAAGGGGGCTACCAGGGAAGGAATTGCCGCCGGCATGATCGGGGGCGCGGCTATCTGCATTGGCTGGTACCTGCTGTTCAAGGAGCAGACCGGCGTCTATGAGCTGATCCCTGCCTTTCCCGGCGCCGTCATACTTATCGTGGTGGTCAGCCTGCTGACACGAAGGAGAGGTTAAGGCCGGGCATACTGAGGTTAATAATCCTGTTTGTGAGTTTATATATAATTCTGGCAAAAGGCTTGTTGTCAATTCAAAGCCCTGTATTCATCGGGAGTGTCACCAAGTGAATACAGGTCGATGAATAAAAAAACTCATACCGGAAAGCCGACATGTGGTAAATGCAGTTGCCGTTAACATATGCTATTTTGTCATTTCCTGGTAAATGTCAACCAGTTTGGCAGCCTGGATGTTGATGTTGAATTTTTCTTCGACCCCATTCCGGGCTTTCAGGCTCATCTCCTCAAGCAGCTTCTTGTCGCCGAGCACTTTTTCAAGTGCTGCGGCCAGCTTCTGTGGTGTATTTTCTCCACATATCAATCCCCCGCCGCTTGATTCAATTATCTCAGGGAAGGCTCCCAGGTGGGGCTGAACCACAGGTATGCCGCTTGCCATTGCTTCGGTAAGGTAGATTCCGAAGGCCTCGCCGTTACGCACCGGGACCGACAGAACCGATACACGCTCGAAAAAGATGTGCCTGTGCTCATTTTCAAAGTTTTCCAGGAAGATAACATCATTGCCCACACCGGCTTCTATGATCTTCTTTTTCTGCTTTTTAATATACTGGTGGTCATCGCCGGTGTGCCCGCCGCTCACATAGAGCCTTACGTCATGGTTCTTCATGTCATTTTTCAGCAGGATAAAGGCATCAACCAGTATATCAAGTCCGTTACACTCATTCATGCGTGAGAGGAATCCGATGGACCGCTCTTTTTCTGCCGAATTGATGAAGGTGTAGTCGCCGGGATCAACACCAAGGTGCAGCGTATGGACTTTGGTGTCATCAAGGCTCATCTTTTCCTTCATAAGTCCGGTAAAGTAATGGCTTACCGATACAAAAGCGGCAACATCACCGGCTTTTTCACTCATCAGTTTCCATACTGCTTCGCGGCTGGCCTCCGACATTACATCGACCCATACATCCTCATCCTGGAGCGAGCATACCACCGGCACGCCGAGGCGACTTTTCAGCCTTCCCGCAAGTCCCAGTAACAACGCATTCGAGAGGTGGATCACATCAGGCCTGTAATGCTCTTCCATCCACCGTATCATCTTCTCGAGCTCCTCTGCCTGGTCACCGTGCTCGCCCAGCAGCATCGAGATGGTCATCTCCTCAAGTCCCTTTGCGCGTGTTGACCCTGCCATCCTGGCTGCCTGTTTAAGCACCGGCCTGGTGTTCAGCATGCTGTCAACCCACTTAGGCGCTTTTTTAAAGAAAGGGTAGTTTTGTTTCAGGTAGAGGCTCACCGCCCCGTAGAAGACCGGTACATCTTCATTGTTAATATCATGGCTGAACAGGGGCAGGTACATGGGGACTTTAAGCACATCATGCCCCAGCTTTTTTATTGAGCTGTAATATTTGCTGTCGCGCAGGCAGTTACCGCAGTAAAAACTTCCTCCTGATCCTGGTATTATGTGAACTATCTTCATTATTACTTATTTAGCTTTAACGGTCAGATGCTATGGCCGGCCGCCTAAGTTTCTGGTTATTTTTTTGTGTATAATCTTGTTCAATGTTGTAATTCAATGGATTTAGTTGCCAAAGCACCACACCGTGCCGTCGTTTGTCCCCAGCACGATCCGGTTTCCTGATATCGCGGGACTGCCCGATACCGCGCTTCCCGTTTCAAACATCCACAGCCTTCTGCCGGTATTGATGTCGAGAAGCATAATGTCTCCCCGCATGTTGGCGACAAGCACCTGCCTGCCGTCGGTAACCGCCGACGATTCGACCCTGCTTCCCGTGTTTGTCCGCCACTGAACCTCGCCCGTCTTTTTATCAAGGCTGTAGACAAATCTGTCCCTGTTCCCGATTATGATCCTGTCGCCATGTATTGCCGGGGAGGCGACGAAGGGAAGCTGCCTCTCCTCATCGGTCCATCTCCAGAGGATATCCCCACTCAGGTAGTTCACGGCGCTGAAGACCCCGTCGTAATCGCCTATATAGGCAATACCTTCTTCAAGTGCCGGGGAGCCTGCCACGTAGCTGGCTATCTCAATCTCGGGCAGCCCGTCGCCCCTGCGCAGGTCCACCCTGTGGAGATAGCCGTCGCAACCACCGAACACTGCCAGGTCGTTCTCTATTGCCACGGCGGAATGGAGGTAGTTGTACAGTTCATATTTCCATATGGAGCTGCCTGTTTCGGGATCGATGGCGTGCAGGTAGTAGTCGTAGCTTCCTACCAGCAGTATGTCCCGTGTACCGTCTGACCAGATATTGGGGGCCGCCGATACCTGGTTATCAGTTTTATATTCCCATATAAGATTTCCGTTATCCAGGTCCAGGCAGAAGATGGAACCCTGCAGGTTACCTATATATACCCTGTTATTGTAAATCAGGGCAGGGGCCTCGATGGTGTTGCCGGTTTCGTATTGCCAGATAAGCTTGCCGTCAATAGTGAGGCAGTAGACCATACCGTTTCCCGAGCCAATGACAATCCTGGAGTTGGAAATGACAGGGGAGGATTTGAGGTCGAATCCTGCATCGAAGGTCCACAATGTTTGGGGACTGGAGGGGATCGGACTCTCTGTTGTGCCCGTGAGCCGTGCATTGCCCCTGTAATTTTTCCAGTCGCCGTCATCCTGCTGTGCCTGCAGCGGAGTCATGCCCGTGGCTGTCAATATAATAATGACGATCAATATCGGGTAATATCGTTGGCTGAGCTGGTTGATATGGTTATTGTTCATTACGCAAGTGTTTAATAGTTTGTCCAGGATTTTGCATCTTTATCAGGCAAGTTAATGAAGTTAATAATCAATTAATTACGTTTGTCAGGTAATTCATATTCTTTTTGTTTACTTTAGCTCATGTGGCTTTAATATCCCGGCTTTTTGAACTTTCGCCGGCCTTGAGTGCGATGGCCCCGGTGGGGCAGGCTCCTGCCAGTATGGAGCCGGCTTTTTTAATTGCGTCTTTGATGTTTTCGTCAAAAGGCACTGCTATCTCTACATCATATCCCCTTCCTATGTATGTTAATCCGGGCCTCTCGTGATATTTAGCGGCAAGCCTGACACATATGCCGCACCTGATGCATTTGCCCGGTTCAAACACAACAGTGTCATGGCCTGTTGTCTTTTTGACCGGTTTTCTCTCTTCGAGGTTGAACCTCCTCTGCGAGGCCCCGTACATTTGGGCCATGCTTCTCAGTATGCATCCTGAAGGCTTCAGGCATTCGCAATGCATGCAGCGTAATGCCTCACGGGCCGCCTCAGCGGCGGTAAATCCCCCGCTGTCCTTATCCGCCGCCTCAACCCTTTTTGTCGCTGAGATGCCGTTCATATAAACCGGAAACTCTGTTTCGCGCAGCCGGCCAATTCGCGAGTTGAATGGTTTTGGTTCTCCCTCAGGCTCAGACCCTGTAAGGAACTGTTCAATGCTGAAGGCCACCTCCTTGCCCTGGGCAGCCGACCTGATGGCAAGCCTGGTGCTGCGGTTGACATTCCCGATTGCAAAGACATTCGGGATACTTGTCCGGTAGCTCTGTTTGTCGACTGTCACCTGCTTACCGTTATTTGCGAGGCCCCAGTTGCCGATCTCTTCAGTGAAATTGCCGGTAGCAACCACCACGGCATCATATTCCTTCACTATCTTATCAAAACGGACTTTATCCACTTTGGTGCCGGGATGGTACTCCACACCGGAATCGATGATAAACCCGGTTTCCCTGTCGAGCACTTCCCTGTCGAGAGTCTTTTCGCCGATCTCGTATCTCAGGGCGCCTCCAGGTTGGGGATTGCTGTCGAACAGGGTGCAGCCAAACCCTTTTACCTGTAAATACCAGACGGCCGAAAGTCCCGCGACGCCCGCTCCAATGACGGCAATCCTGCCCTCTTTTGGCGGTGCCTGCCTTACCTCAATATTGCCCTCATCGCCGGCGAACTGTTTGAGAACGCATATTGAGACCGGCTCGTCAACACCCTTGCGGTGGCATGCCCCTTCGCAGGGAGCCGGACAGATCCTGCCGAGGACCGACGGCATTGCAATATCTTTCATTACAACCTCTAGCGCCTTGTTCGCATCACCCTCTGCAAGGAACCGGTTCATAAGCGGGATGTCCATATTGGCGGGGCAGGCAATGCGGCACGGCGCTTCACAATCCCCTGCATGCTCAGACAGCAGCAGTTCGATGGCCGTTTTTCTTGCCTCCTGTATCTGCTGGTCATCGGTTGTTATTTCCATTCCTTCTGCAGCCAGGGCTGAGCAGGATGGGATCAGCGAGGATGAGTTTTGTTCTTTTACTACGCACACCATGCAGGAGGCGAAATGGCCGGCATCGCTGTTATAGCACATTGCCGGGATCTCAATACCCTCGCGTGCAGCCGCTTCGAGGACGGTCATTCCCTTTTTTGCCTCAATCTCCCTGTTATTTATCCTGAGCTTAATCATCTGTTACTTTACCTTAACTGCACCTGAGGGGCAGGCTTCCCTGCATATGTCGCATCTTGTGCATTCCTGTTTATCTATTTCATGCTTTTCATGCGGCCTGAATTCTATTGCATCGACCGGGCACTTCTGCGCACATATGGTGCAGCCTATACATTCGTCGTCGACATAATATGTAATCAAATCCTTGCACTTACCCGTAGGGCACCTGCCTTCAAGGTGCGCCTCATACTCGTCGCGGAAATACCTGATGGTTGAAAGCACCGGGTTAGGTGCCGTCTTGCCGAGCCCGCACAAGCTTCCCGCCTTGACTTGCACGGCCAGGGTCTCCAGCTCATCCAGCTCGCCGGACTTAGCCTTTCCGCTGCAAAGCCTGTCGAGGATGTTCAGCATCCTGCGGGTGCCGACCCTGCAGAAGGTGCATTTGCCGCAGGACTCTGATTGGGTGAATGAGAGGAAGTACCTTGCCATATCCACCATGCAGTCGCCGCTGTCGAGCACCACCAGTCCCCCGCTCCCCATCATTGCCCCTGCATCGATAAGCGATTCAAAATCGACCGGGGTGTCGGACAGGTAGTGTGGTACGCAGCCGCCCGACGGGCCGCCTATCTGCACCGCCTTGAA
>REEN01000095.1 GCA_007695015.1 Marinilabiliales bacterium | reverse complement strand
GACTTATTGTTGAGGGGGATTATGTGAGGCTGCATGGTCTGACAAGTGTCTACGGAAGGACCGAGGTAGAGTATATGATCAACGGCCGGTTTGTGGAACGGAGCTGGTTTGTCAGCACCCCGATAAGGGATGTTGAAAGGATCGAAATATTCAGGCATTCCAGCACCGTAGCATTCGGATCGCGGGGCGGTTCGGGGGTTGTTATCGCGTATATAAAGGAACCGGGGTATACCGGACTTGTTGATGTGATGCATCTGATGGTTCAGGGATACCATGAGGTACGTTATTTTTATACTGATGTTGTTTCCTATGAAAGATTTACCGGCGATCACGACCATGAGAGGATCATCTACTGGGAACCAAATCTTGTGACCGGTGCAGATGGTTCGGTAAACTTTTTCATGCCGGTGGATAAAGAAGCCGGCCCTCTCAATGTAACGATACAGGGAGCAGGGTTTAACGGTTCGCTAGGATACACCAGGATGGTTATTGAAAAGTAAACCATTCCACAATTTAATTCTTATGCACAAGAAAATCATGTTTTATTATATTGTTCCGGTAGTGACTGCAATCTTCCTCATTGCCTGCAATGCCGTTAATGATGCCGGGGTTCCGCGGTTGTCAGACAGGACTCCTTCCGGAATTGTCTCTTTTATGGGATCTGTTATCGAATCCGGACACATCATTTCCGGGCAGCATTGTGGAGATGGCGACAATATTGACCTGGTGTATGAAAGAGAGGTGGAAAGGCTGTTTGACCTGACAGGCAGCAGGCCTGCACTGATAGGTGCTGATTACGGATGGAAGCCTGATAATGACTTTGATGTAATTAACCGGAGACTTATCGATCATTGGAATGAGGGTGGATTGGTAACAATAAGCTGGCATGCAGATAATCCATTTTCTGATTCCGACAGGTACAATCCCAGGATTAACACTGTTGCCGGGAAGGGCTCTATTGACCTTTCCATGCTGTTGAGCACTGCTCCTGAAAACGAGGCCGGGAGAAGGTATTTTGATGAGCTTGATATCGTAATAAAAAACCTGGAGTACCTACGCGACAATGGAGTTGTCGTAATATGGAGGCCGTTCCATGAGATGAATGGTAACTGGTTCTGGTGGGGGACCGACAGCTTTGGTGACGGTCAGACAAATGTTGATGCCTATGTCAGCCTATGGAGGGATATGTATGATATTTTTGTAAACCGGCATGGCCTGACCAACCTTGTGTGGGTGTTTTCACCAACTACCGTGGAATCCTATACTGCGGGTGCTGATACATATTATCCGGGGGGTGATTATGTCGACGTTGTTGGTTTGAGCAGTTATAAGCCAGTGCCTGAACTGAAAGACTATGCTGTCCTTTCGAAGTTTGGAAAGCCCTTTGTTATGAGCGAGATAGGTCCGGACAGGGAGACGTATGGGAAATTTGACCAGATGTTGCTTGTTGAATATCTTTCAGGTAAGGCCGCCTACTTCCTTCAGTGGCACAGCTGGACCGGCGCAAAGGTGTCAATTGTTGACAACCTTAACTTTGACAGACTGATGGAGGACCCCAGGGTCATTACACTTGAGGACCTTTAGTACTGAAACCTCCATCAGCCTTCGGCAGACAAAATAAAATGAACAAACCATGGGGGTTCCATCGGAATTGAAACACTTAACATGAATTACCTGCTTAACATAATTAATTGATTATTAGATTCATTAACCTGCTTTATACAGATGAAAGACTTCTCTGGGAAATAATTATCCGTTGGTTCAGGGTTATTTCTTTATGAACAGAGATGTTTCAATTTCTTTATTTTCCCTGGTGAGGACAAGTATGTATACCCCGCCGGAGAGGCTGCTGATATCAATGGTCAACAGGCCTGTTGCATTATTGATGGTTCTGATCTTCTGACCTGATAGAGAATAAATATCTATATCATGGCTGTCATTACCATGCATGGTAAGATCAACATTTATTGCATTTGAGGCCGGATTGGGATAGATCCTGATCTGATTGCCCGGTGTTATCTCCGGGTCCAGGCTGGTGGCTACATCGACGGTAAGCGTTATTGTGTCTGACGCCAGGTATGTTTCCGGCCCGGAAGTATCTTCCGACAGATAATAATAGAGTATATATTCACCGGCATCGAGTGTTCCCAGCTCCAGGGTGTCGGCAGTGCTGAATAATTCATTCCTGTTCCCGGTGGTGTATATGGTCGCAACCCGTATAGTGTCCTCACTTATATATACGTCGTAGTCCGTCAGCATACAATCAACGGCGTTAAAGGAGATGTGCGTTACCATCCTTACCGTGTCACCCGCTACCGGCGCTGCAGGAATTATCTCTATACTGTCTGTTTCGGCTGACCTTGTGAAACCTTCGCCGGCATATACCTCAAAGGCCCTTACACGGGTGGCTTCTGCTATTGTGTCGCCGGTAACCTCAAGTCGCAGGTACCTTGCAGAATCATCAAGCCGGGTCTCGATCCATTGGCTTGAAAAGCAGTCTTCCTTATCAATCAGGGTTTTCCAGTCTTCCGAGGTCTCTTTCCGTGTTTTGACTGTATAGTGGTTGCTTATCCAATCACCTTCGTCTTCACCAAAGATCCTGATCAGCGAGATCCGGTAATGTTTACCCAGATCCCATTCCACCCATAATGAACCGGTGTCACCGGCTCCGGGCGAACCGGAAGGGTCTCCGGATACATCTCCGTCCCACAGGCCCTCAACCGGACTGCCCGGGTCGAAATTCCCGCTGTGGTCTGATATTGTGTGCCCGTTGGCCAGGTTTACGTCTTCACCTGACAGGATGGTGACCGGGGCCTTCCTGGATATGATTTCGCCGGACTGATCTTTGGCTTCTATAATCAGTTCATGGTTGCCTTCCTCTTCGGGGAAGCCGGTCATTTTACCGTCACGCGAAAGCTGCATGCCGACAGGCAGTGAATTGCCTGCTGCATACCACCGGTAGGGAGGTAAACCGCCCGATGCTGCATTGATAGCAGCATTGTACCGGTGGCCCCTGTACCCGTCAGGCAGTAGGATTGTATCAAGTATGAACTCAGGCTTCTCCCTTCTGACCTCGCCTATTCTTTCATGTGCCATGACAAAGCCGTCAAACTGGGCATACGAATCTCTCCTTGGCGCCCAATCGGAGCTACTGCCACCATGAAATGTCGAGAAATAAACTCCGCCGATCCTCCCGTAGTTGTTTTCAACATCCCAGAACCGCATATCGTCTATATCAAGCATTTTCTCTCCGTCAATCCAGACTTTAAGTTTGCCGTCATCATGCCCCGGGGTGCCGACATTGACATATTGTTCAATGCAGTGCCACCTTCCAGGTTCTGCAGCAAAATCACAGTCAATGTCCTGCCCCCACTGAACTCCGCCCCATTTCCCGTTATCACTGGGAGGCAAGTATGCATAGACAACAATGTCGCCATTCCTGCGCCACATAAACCGCAGGGTCCAGCCATTGGTGCCATCCGGCTGGTCACCTCCTGAACGGGACCATGAGTTGCCGCCACCCATTAATCCGGGCAGTTTGCCTCCAAGCCTGAAATCAAAACCCTCTTCAAATTTCAGGTAATACCGGAGGTAAAGTTCCTGGTAATAACCCTCTGTGAGCCCTTCCATATTTGCAAGAACCATGGGAAATTGCCCCCCCGTCTCACCCGGCCCCACGCCTCCTTCCGGATAGCTGACCCGCAGCGATTTTTCGCCAATAAAATGGTTGTCTGTCACATAATTGGCAGGACCCCTGTTGACCCAGGGAATCCCCCACCTGTTTCTCCACTGTGTATTGTTGTATCCTTCTTCAAACCCTCCGTAGAAGATGACATCCTCCCTGTGGAGCAGGCTGTCTTCTATGGTGGCAAGGTCGCCAGCGCGCTCAGTCACTTTAAGGTTGTAGGCTCCCTCAATGGTATCGGGTAAAACGGTCAGGAGTTTCTGCAGCTTCGTTGTGGCCTTGCCTTCATGATAAATGGCGGCATCTGTTTTTACCATGCCAATGAAAAGCATGCACAAAGCTAAAGCGGTAGTTTCAAGACGTGTAACAGGCAGGGCAGAGTGTATCATTTTGTGAGCATATTATTGCTGGTATTACGGGCAGCCTGTTTTGAGAAATGACAGCTAGGTTAGTTTGATCAGTGGCAAAATTATGATTATTGAGCTAAAAACCAAATTACCCTCTTCTGAATTATTTTGTTAACTTGTGGCAGGATAAGAACAGGGATGGTTCCCTGCTCTTTTAAAAGGAATGCTGCCAGTCAATTTATTTAAAATACTCTGATTGTCATGAGCTGTTTTGGCGGCAATCATTTTTTTATAATTAAAACTTCTGTTATGCAAAAAATTAATTGTTTACTAGTGCTGATCTTTATTATGATGATTTCCGGAAGGGGTCATGCGCAGCCTGACAACAGGTTTCGACAGCCTCACAGCGTTAATCAGTTTGAGGTACTCGTCTATACCAGTCCGGATCGCTGGCATAACATCTCCGAGCCTGTTGCACTGCTTGAGTTCCAGGAGATGGCACAGCGGCATGCTTTCGGAATGACATGGACCACGGTAAACGGCATGTTCAATGATAGGGCGCTCGAACAGTTTGATGTAATAGTTTTTCTCCATTCCACCACCAGGGATTTTAATGATGAGCAGCTTCAAAGTTTCAAAAAGTTTATCCGTAATGGCGGCGGGTTTGTCGGCATTCACGGGGCTTCGGCAATGACCACCGAATGTGACTGGTACCGGCAACTGGTAGGCCGCGTATTCACCTATCATCCTGAAGAACAGACCGCTGTTATGCATGTAGTGGACAAAAACCATCCGTCAACCATGCATCTGCCTGACAGGTGGCTGTGGACTGATGAATGGTATGCATTTGGCCCGGAGCTGACTCCCGGACTTAATTACCTGCTTACAGTGGATGAATCGACATATGATCCCCGAAAAACCTGGGGTGATGATACAAGGATCGCATACATGGGTGATTTTCATCCAATAGCCTGGTATCACGAATTTGACGGGGGAAGGTCTTTTCAGACATCTTTGGGGCATATGCCTTCACTATACAGGGACAGCAGGTTCCTGGACCACATATACGGTGGTATCTTCTGGGCAGCAACCGGATTGGGTGTATATTAACATTTAGATATTGAAAAATTTAATGATTATGGAAAACAGCAGCAGAAGGTCATTCCTTAAAAAATCGGCAATGGCAATGGCGGGAGCCGGATTGTACTCGTCAATGCCTCATGATCTCTATGGATCATCCACACCGGCTGACCGCATCAACGTGGGTGTAATAGGTGTTAACTGGTTTGGTACCGTTAATATGCAGTACCTGCTCAGGGCCGATCAGGCGGTGCATTGTACCGCAATGTGTGATGTTGACCAGGTGAGGTTGAGGGAGCAGATCGCTGTCCTTGAAAAAGAGTTTCCGTCACGGGCCGGCAATATTAAGCAATACTCTGATTTTCGCCTGCTTCTTGACGATAAAGATATAGACGCTGTTATTATTGCCTCTCCCGATCACTGGCATGCAATAATGTTTGCGGAGGCCTGCCGGGCAGGCAAAGCTATATATATCGAAAAGCCAACCGGTTACAGCGTAGCAGAGTGCAGGATAATGGTGGAACTGCATCGGAAATACCAGACTGTTGTTACCACAGGGCTGTGGCACATCAGCCTTGATTACTTCCTCGAAGCATTTGATATTTTACGTACCGGCATACTGGGAGATGTTTTCAAGGTGCATTGCTGGATATCGGGCACCACTGATCCGGTGATTTATGATCCTGCACCACAGTCTGTTCCTGAGACCCTTGATTACAAGATGTGGCTGGGGCCTGCACCCTACCGGCCCTATAACAGCAACAGGCTGCACCGTCAGTGGAGGAATTACTGGGATTTTGGAGGAGGGCAGCAAACGGACTGGGTACATTACCTCGATTCGGCTTTTGACGGTTTGTTGGCACTGGGAAACAAAAGGGCATATCCAAAATCAGTCTATTCGGTGGGGTACCGGCACCCTGAAACCATGACCGAGACACCCAGGGTACAGACATCAGTTTTTCAGTTTGATGACTATCATGTGGTTTGGGAACAGGCTGTACAGGGATTGTATAACAGGGGCGACGGGGTTGCCTGGATCGGAAGTAACGGAACGCTGGTATGTAACCGTACAGGCTGGGAGATCATTCCGCAGAATGACAGGGGAGGCAAACCCCTTATTGAGGCACGGAGAAGATCCGGCCCGTATGGTGACCAGCATGATCATATGATCAACTGGACGGACTGTATAAGAAATAACAATCCTGATACCAACGGTACGGTTGAAAAGGGCTGCTATGCAACCGAACTGGCCTGTATTGCAAATATTTCCCACAGGTCGGGCGGGAAAAGCCTCGAGTATCTGCCGGATGAGATGAAGTTCAAAAATAATCGTGAGGCGGACTCCTACATAATGCCGGAATATCATAATAACTGGGAGCTAAAAACCTGATTTCCGGATCAAATACTTACCCTGTATCGGAAAACATGTCCGGATACATGTTTTGCAAAGTATCTTTTGGATTTTGGTTTCTGCTTTGAAATATAATTGGTAACTTGGTGCGGAATAATTGCATAATTATGTAAAATAAACATTTTGCTTAATAATGGAACAAACAGAAATGGAGTTCCCGCACCAGGGTGGAAAACTGGCAGCAAGGCATCCATTTTTCGGACCGTCGAACTCAAAAACATTACTCGAAAGCATTAGGCATGAGAATTACTCCGAACCTGCCTTCCCCGAGCTGACCTCATTTATACACCGGTACTATGGCGAGAAAGGCCACAGGGCACGGGAGATCAGAGAGATAATGACCACAAAGTATTTTGTCGGGTTTACGGCGGTACTTTACCTGCCTGGGAAGAAGGAGGTGTTCTTTATTGACAGACCAGTCTTTCACAGGGATGCAGTTGTTGATACCGACAATCTGCTGTCGAGGCTTAAACTTGGAAAGGCCAGGGCCAGCGTCCCTTTTGACAAGGTTGAGACAGGGTCGGTTCCCTTTGATAAGATTTCGAAGAATCCTTTCTTCAGAGCTGTAAGCGGAGGAGAGGAGGGTGCTGAGAAACTTGCCGAGATTGCCTCGATGCACACCGATAAGAAGGGCCACATATTTGTTCCCGACATCTCATACTTTACAAGCCCCCAGGCAAGAATTGCCCTGCTCTACTCATACGACAAGGGCAGGAGCCTGACTGTAAGCCTGAATGGTTCGGGATACAGTACCAATAGTTACGCTCCTGGCCTTATCGGCGGAAGGAACTGAGCGATCCGGAAAAATCTTTCTGCATTCAACCGGCGATAAAATCCAAACTAGAAGAACAGCCTGACCGAGGCCATGGTTGTCATAATGATGATCAGCCACCTGAACGGTTTTTCGGGAATGATACGTACAAGCCTGATGCCCAGAAAGCCTCCGGTGATAATTACCGGAAGCATCACCAGGTTTATGGTAAAGGAACGGAGTGTGATGGTTTCCCAGACAAGTATGTGGAAAGGTATCTTGAAAAGATTGACAACCAGGAAGAACCATGCACCTGTTCCAATAAGCACATTTTTGGGCAATTGCATTGCAAGCAGGTAAAGGCTCATGATAGGGCCGGCGGTGTTTCCTATCATGGTGCTGAACCCGCCTGTAACACCAAAGAAACTGCCTGTCCACCAATTGGCCGGCAGCGCCCTTGTGTTCCGCATCCGTTCCCTCCATATCATAACGGGTATACCTCCGAGTATGAAAATTCCCATCAGTATCTTGAATGTACTGTCGTTAATTACGGCTCCCACCCAGATGGCCGCGATTATGCCGAGTGCGGCAAAGGGAAAGAGCTTCCGGAGATGATGCCAGCTGGCATGCCTGTTATAGTAGATTACAGCTATTATATCTGCCATCGAAAGCATGGGAAGGAGCAGTCCGGCAGATATTTTGCCTCCAAATATGCCTGCCAGCAGCGGGGCGGCCAGCATTCCAAGTCCGTAAATTCCCGTCTTTGACATGCCGACAAACAGGGCAACCATTGCAAGGACTGCCCAGTGCATAACAGTAAGTGATCCGGATAGTTCGGCTGGCATATCTGGCTGGTTTGACAACGGGGGCAAAACTACACAAGTTTTTATAAATGTTGATACAGCGTTTGTTTGTTTGAAAAAATACTGTTAAATAATTGCAGGATATTACAGAAAGTCTATTTTTGACCTTTCTGGCCAGGAGATTTTCACCGGACACAATATGAAATTTCTGCAACAGCTTTTTATAATTTTTATAAATATAATCGATAACTGTAATGAACAAAAATTCAAAAGATTTCAGCCGTCGTAAATTCATTGGCGATGCTGCGGCCATTGGTGCCCTGGGAGCACTTGGCGTTGGTTCACTTGTATCTTCCTGCCAAAGAAAACCTCAATATACCGCTCCTGTTTTTCCTGATCAGGCTCCCGACGGGCCCCCGCTGAAGGCCGGACTTGTAGGGTGCGGGGACAGGGGTACCGGCGCAGCATTTGACTTTCTGAGTGCAGGACCAAATCTCCAGATCGTGGCAATGGGTGATGTTTTCCAGGACCGGCTGGATCGCTGCAGGAATGCACTCCGAGAGCACAGGGGTGTTGAGATACCCGACGAAAACTGTTTCCTGGGATTCGATTCTTTTAAGAAAGTGATCGATTCAGATATAGATGTTGTGCTGTTGTGCCAGCCGACACATTTCAGGCCGGAGAGCCTGCTGTATGCGGTGCAGGCCCGGAAGCACGTATTTGCTGAAAAGTGTGTGGGCGTTGATCCGGTTGGGGTCCGCTCGGTCATGGCTTCGGGCAGGATGGCTGAGGCGGCGGGCCTCAATGTTGTGGTTGGCACACAGAGGCGCCACCAGAGGGATTATGTGAAAACTTTCGAGATGATCAAGAATGGCGCCATTGGTGATCTTATATCAGCCAACTGCTACTGGAACCAGGGCTCCTTCCGTCATGTCTATCCCAGGGAAGGATGGTCGGATATGGAGGCCATGATACGCGACTTTTTTAACTGGTGCTGGTTATCGGGAGACCATATCCTCGACCAGAATATTCACAACATAGACATTATCGTCTGGTTTTTCGAAAAGTACCCTGTAAATGCCGTGGGTTTCGGAGGAAGGCACAGGAGACCGCTGGGCGACCAGTATGATTTCTTCAGCGTAGATTTCGCCTTTGATGACGGAAGGCACTTTCATGCTATGTGCAGGCAGATTGACGGCTGTGCAAACAATGTATCGGAAATGATCTACGGGACCAAGGGATACACCAATTGCCGCAACAGGATATGGGACTATAACGATAACCTGATATGGGAATATGAGTACCCGATGGGCGATGACGGCACTCGCCGGACCAGCGTGGCGATAAGCCCCTACGTGCAGGAGCATATCAACCTGGTCACAGCCATCCGTACAGGTAATTATATCAACGAGGTGCAGAATGTTTGCGAAAGCAACATGGCTGCCATCATGGGCCGTGAATCAGCTTATACAGGAAGGCAGATGACATGGGATGACATGATGAACTCCAACCTCAGGCTCGGACCAACGGAATACAGCATGGGGCCGGTAGATATACCGCCTGTGCCTCCCGTTCCCGGAACCAGTTCCTGATAACCGGAGTATAAAAGGCAATGAGCAAAAACAAACTTGTCGTAATAGGCGGCGATGCCGCCGGCATGAGTGCAGCTTCGAAGGTAAGGCGCGAGGAGCCGGACATGGAGATAGTTGTTTTTGAGCGTGGCAAACATACCTCTTATGCTGCCTGTGGGATACCCTACCTGGTGGGCGGACTGGTAGGGTCGCCCGATATGCTGATTGCCAGGAATCCTGAGGTCTTCAGGAAGAAACAGAATATTGATGTACGGATTTTTCATGAGGTTACCCGGATTGACCCTGAAAAGAGACTTGTATTGGTTACTGATGTGAAGAAGGGCAGGGAATTTTGGGAATCATGGGATCAGTTACTGATTGCAACCGGCGCTTCTCCCTATGTGCCCGGTATTGAAGGTGTTGATACTGAAGGTGTGTTTTGTCTCTCAACACTTCAAAGCGGGATAGATGTATTCCGGTACATAGAGGAGCAACGGCCTGCCAGGGCCGTGGTTGTGGGTGGCGGCTATATCGGGATTGAGATGGCGGAAGCATTCAGGGACAGGGGTATGGATGTGGCACTTATTGATATGGCTGAACAGGTAATGATTACCATGGATCCGGATATTTCAAAGCTTATTTCCGGATATATGGCTGAGCAGGGGGTGAAGGTATTTACAGGGGAGAAGCTCGCAGGGTTTGAAAAAGGAGATGATGGCAGGGTAAATGCAGTTGTGACCGGCAGTCGTGTACTGGAGGCAGACCTGGTGATCATAGGTGTCGGGGTCAGGCCAAACTCAGCCATCGCCGCTGAGGCGGGCATAGCCACCGGTGCAGGGGATGCCATAGCTGTCAGTAAAAAGATGGAAACCAGTATTCCCGGGATATGGGCTGCAGGTGATTGCGCTGAATCATACCATCTAATCAAAAAAAGTAAGGTATACGTTCCCCTGGGCACGGTTGCCAATAAACAGGGACAGGTGGCCGGTGTCAACATAAGCGGCGGCGATGCAGAATTTCCCGGCGTTATCGGTACAGCCATAACCAAATTCAGGGAAATGGAAATTTCACGTACAGGTCTGTCGGAGAAGGAGGCGGGTGAGCTGGGAATGGAGTTCCTGACCACCACAATTGAAAGTCCGGTCCGCTCAGGTTATTATCCCGGTACGGGAAAGATGACCGTGAAGCTGCTGGCCGAAAAACAGTCCGGCAGGTTGCTGGGCGGACAAATTGCTGGTACGGCCGGATCGGCCAAAAGGATTGATACAATAGCTACGGCAATAACTGCCGGGATGACGGTACAACAGGTTGTGGACCTTGACCTTTCCTATGCGCCGCCTTTCTCACCGGTGTGGGATCCTGTGCAGACAGCGGCACGGACTTTACTTTAGCAAAGAGCTGCCTTCTGTGGCTGTTTCTCCCTGTCCTGCATCTAATCGTGATATGCAGTAAGATTGAGTTTTGTGATCAGGGGCTATTCAACCGGTACCAGCCTGTAGATGACGCCCGGGTTTTCAACGGCAACGTAAACCATTCCGTCAGGGCCCAGATCAACGTTGCGCACGCGTCCGATCTCCCGCAGCAGTATCTCTTCGTGAACCACCTCTTCTCCCTCAATCTCGTTGCGCACAAGGTAGCGGAAGCTGAGCGATCCCGAGAGGATGCTGTTGTTCCACGCCCTGAAAGGTTCACCCGTAACGAAGGTCATTCCGCAGGGAGCGATCGAGGGTGTCCATTCGATCACCGGCTGCTCCATCCCCTCTTTTTCTGTAAGCTCGGTAATGATGGTTCCGTTGTAATTGATGCCGTAGGAGATTACCGGCCAGCCGTAGTTGAGACCCTTCCTGATAATGTTCAGCTCATCGCCGCCGCGCGGGCCATGTTCGGTCGACCATATTACGCCGGTTTCAGGATGCTTTACAAGTCCCTGCGGGTTTCTGTGCCCGTATGACCAGATGGAGGGCATGGCGCCCGGGTGATCAACAAAGGGGTTGCCGGCAGGGATGGTTCCGTCATCTTTTATGCGGTGTATCTTACCTGCGTGGTTGGTGAGGTCCTGTGAATTGTCCCAGTTCCCCCTGTCGCCGATGGAAAAAAAGAGGTAACCGTCATCGCAGAACACCATACGGCATCCGAAATGAACACCGTTGCGTGTATCGGGAATCCCTTTGAAAATCTCTTCCCTGTCCGCCAGCCGGTTACCATCAAGTCTGGCCCTCATTATGGCGGTGTTGCCTCCCTCGGCAGGCCCGCCCGGCCCGTAGGTGGAATATGAAAGGTATAGCCAGCCGTTATCCTCATAACCGGGATGGAGGCGCAGGTCCAGCAGTCCCCCCTGCCCATGTGCAAAAATAGGGGGCAGACCCTCAATAACACTAATGAATACCCCGTCTCTGAACCTGAAAAGCTGGCCGCTCCTTTCGCCTACCAGCATGTCGCCGTCCGGCAGCCATACCATGCCCCACGGCACCTCAAGTCCGGTAATCAAGGTATCGAGCCGGAAGTTAACTCTTTCCGTTTTCTGCACCGGGTCCATTACAGGACGGTACTCAAATGTCCTGCTGGCCTCCTTCATATCGGTAAGGATATAGGTGGCAATGTCGCTGATCTCATCAGTAGTCAGTGCATCGCCGAAAGCCGGCATACCGGTAGTGAGGTCACCGTCCCTGATGATAGCCACCATCTGGTCAACGGGCATGTTGAACATTGCCTCGCGGTCGGCTCCGGCAAACCGTTCCATATGCATACCGTGGCAGGATGCACAGTAGCGCTCATAGTTGGATACTGCCTGCGACCTGTTCAACATCGAGCTGGTAATCAGCTCTCCTTCAATATATCCTGGTTCTGAGGGCTTGATAAGCCAGATAAGAGCCACCACCGGGATAAGCAGGAAGAAAGTGTAAAGATATCTTGAGTTCATACGTACAAATCAGGTTAATAAAGTTTATAATCAATGAATTAAGTTTAGCATATTATCGGTATTCAGTGCCTTGAACGTATGGAACCCTCATGCTTTATACATGTTATTTTGTCTGCCGAAGGTTGATGCGGGTTTCATTCGTATAAAGTATA
>REEN01000094.1 GCA_007695015.1 Marinilabiliales bacterium | reverse complement strand
ACCATATGTTCTGGATGGAGCGGTACGGGGAGATAGATGAGAGCATTGACGCATTCCTGGGATCTGATGCCATCGAAGATATGAGGGTCCATTTCGAGCCGCTATCCGAAGCGTTCATAGAAACAGCACAAACACTTGGCGCTATAGGAATGACATGGTATGTGGCATACTGCCCTATGGTGGACGGTAACAGGGGTGCATACTGGCTGAGTGAATTTGAAGAAATACTGAACCCCTATTTCGGATCAATGATGCTTCGTTGTGGGGAGGTGCGGGAGACAATAAGGGAAGGAGTTGGAAGCGGCAGCAATGATGAGCCCCGCGAGATGGCGGGGCATGTGCACTGATACCTATAACCTGTCAATCTTGTAGGCCAGTATAAAATCATTTTCCGACAATCCGCCGATAGCGTGCGTCGTTAACTCAATAACCACCTTGCCATAGGAGACAAGCATATCAGGATGATGATCTTCTTCATCGGCAAGGCCGGCCACTTTATTGACAAAATCCATCGTATGCCTGAAATTTACAAAAGAATACTCCCTGGATATCTTCTTATCCCCTGAAACTTTCCAGCCGTTGTCAACATGTTTCATATATTCTGATATCTCTTCCGGCTTCAAAGGAGGAATACCCCCTTCACATGGTTTACATCTCTTTTTACCAAGATCCATAACGACACGATTTTAAATTATCAATTTTTTCTACACAACTGCAATATCTTAATCACAATGTGCCAGAATACTAATAATATAACAAAACTCCCACAAACATTGTTCATGATTAATACGGAATAATGCAGGGTTAAAGCAGCCGGTGGGTGCAAACATTGCCGGTGCCGTTTATGATCCTAAACAGGGGTAACGCCCTTGGTAAGGATTATATTCCCGTACTTTGCTGTCTCACCGGTCATCACCACAGCAAAGGCGCTCTTTGCCCGCTCATAGAAGGCAAAACGGTCGATCCTTTCCGGTGGCGACACTCCCGGGTTGGTTAACCTTACCCGGTCCATATATGATGCCTCAACGCCGGGATCAAGATGGTCGCCCTCGACGGCATCCATCATCACCAGTGGGGTATCAACATAAGCATCGAGCTCAAAAAGAGGAAGTATTGCCTCAATCAGATCGGCAATACGCAGTCCGTCAGCTCTAACAACAAGGCTGTTAAGAGATTCGCCGGGAAAATGGGCATCGGCAAGCACAATCTCGTCGCCGTGACCCATGCGGGCCAGGACCTCGAGTAATTGCGGACTTATAATTGGTGATATTCCTTTCAGCATAGCAGGCGGTTGATTAAAGTTAAAGCCAGGAGCATAAAAGCACCTGTTCCAATGGGAAAAGTATAAAATTAGGTTAAGTAATCAAAATATGCAGAAAAGATAAAAATGAAGGGGTTTTATATCTTTGCACACGAATAACCTGACACGCTGCAAATACCCGGCAATTGAAGACGATACTTGACTGGATAAGCGATCACGACAATAAGATTGTTTTCACGATCTCATACATTAATCATACTTATGGAGTTTTCCCGTTTCCTTAATTATCTTTTTGCATGTAACAAAACATATGGTATAAGCGTCTTATTTTTCAAACAACAACCTATCCTTTAAACAACCACTTCGATGCTATATAATAACCTCAAAGTTTCGGTCAGGAATCTGCTGGCACAGAAAGGCTATACTATTATAAACCTGTTTGGGCTGGCGGTGGGCATTGCCAGCGCATTGATGATAATGCTGTACGTCATAGACGAATTCAGTTACGACAGGTTTCACCCGAACGCAAAGAATATTTACAGGGTTTGCCTTGACGCCAAACTGCAGGATACAGAGATGCTTGCACCGATAAGCAATACTGCCATCGGTCCGGTCTCGTATGATCAGTACCCCGACATCCTCAATTACACCAGGGTTTTCTCTTTCGGGGGAGACCCTGACATTCGTTACGACGACAAAACCTTCATCGAAAAAAACCTGATATATGCAGATTCAACATTCTTCCAGCTATTTAACGGCTTCCGGCTGATAAGCGGCGACCCCAACAACATCCTCAATGCACCCAACCAGCTCGTCATGACACAGTCCGCCGCAGAAAGGTATTTTGGCAACGAAGACCCCGTTGGAAAAAGCGTGCGGAAATGGTCCGGCAACCAGGAGTGGCAGGTAGCCGGCATTGTGGAGGATCCACCCTCAAACAGCCACATAAAATTTGATATTGTCTGCTCCTTTGTCAGTATGCAATGGGCACAGGCACCCGCCTGGTTATCAAACAACATCTACACATATATCCTGCTGCAGGAGGGAACCGATCCGAAAGAGATTGACAACCGCTTCGAGTACCTTGTTGCGACCCATGCCGGACCTGCTTTCGAGGAGATAATGGGAGCCTCGATGGAAGAGCTTGAGCATCTTGGCAATCGCTACAACTATTTCGCACAGGCGCTTACAGATATTCACCTCAGATCGGAAATGCCGTTTGAAATGGAGGTTGGCGGCAATATCACCATGGTATATGTATTGATGCTCATCGCTCTCTTCATTATCATTATCGCTGCAATAAATTTTATGAACCTGGCCACTGCAAGATCAGCAAAAAGAGCTAAGGAGGTAGGCGTAAGGAAGATTGTAGGTTCTACCCGTTCGAGCCTGGTCGGCCAGTTCCTTACCGAATCTGTTCTGCTTTCAGCACTTGCACTGTTAACAGCCATTGTCATTGTTATTATCGCGATGCCTGAATTCAACAATATGGCAGGGAAACAGATCGCACTGTCGGCTCTGCCGGTGACTGTCACCGCCGGCGTACTGTTGGCAATCATACTTATCGTGGGTTTTGCAGCGGGTAGTTACCCGGCTTTCTTCCTGGCCAATATCGATCCGATGGTTATCTTCAAGGGAGTGTCAGGCTCGGGTATGAAGAGCAGTATTCTTCGAGGCATTCTTGTAACCTTCCAGTTCATTATCACTATCGGACTGCTGATCGCCACCTTTGTGGTCTACAGCCAGATATCATTTATCCGGGACAAGGACCTCGGGTACAATCCCCAAAATACACTGATCATCGACAGGACATATATTATGCCATCAGCGCAGCATGCGTCCTTTGCAGACGAATTGCGCAACCTGCCCGGCATTGAAGCAGTTGCCAGATCAAACTCCCTGCCGACAACCATAATTGGCAATACAATTATGCGAAAAGAGGGTGCACCGCCGGATGACATGCAGACCTACAATTTCTTTAATGCTTCATATGACCTTGACAAAGCTCTGGATCTCAGATTAGTCGAGGGCCGGTACTTTGACAGGAATTATGCCTCAGATTCATCGGCAATAGTGATAAACCAGGCAGCAGCACGTGGATTTGGTTTCGATGGTTCGCCACTCGGGCAGAAGGTCTTTGTCAACCTTAACGACGAGAGGACCGTGGTAGGTGTGGTAGAGGATTTCCACTATGAATCCCTTCATCAGAGGATCAGTCCCCTTGTCATTGTTTTCGGGCAAAACAATATGTACCTGACTATACGGTTCGATGACCGGAATCCCTGGGAAATACTGAGGACAGTTGAAGAAAAGTGGAATGAGTTTGTACCCGACCAGGTGTTTGACTATTTCTTCCTTGAGGATTCGGTTGCTGATCAGTACAGTAACGAGAGGCGCGCAGGTATTCTGTTTTCAGGTTTCAGCCTGCTGGCAATAGTAATTGCCTCACTGGGATTACTGGGGCTCTCCTCCTATTCAGCAGAACAGCGAACCCGGGAGATTGGCATACGCAAGGTTTTCGGGGCAACCGAAGGTATTGTCGTGTGGTTGCTGCTTAAAGAGATTAACCGCCTCTTCATTATCGCAACCCTCGTCTCCTGGCCCATTGCATGGTACCTGATGACAAACTGGCTTGAGAATTTTGCATTCCGCATAAACCTCTCACCACTGGTGTTTGTAACCGCATCGGTCGTTTCTTACATTATTGCCGTGCTTATGGTCAGCTACCAGGCTTTCAAAGCCGCACGAGCCAACCCGGCCGTAACTCTTAAATACGAATAGTATGCAAGCCGGTTCACAAGATCCGGTCGATCCCCCGACCTGAATTTGCCTCACGGCACTGCTGGTCCCCAGCCGGTCCGACCCTTTCTTATTCCCCTTTCGGGGAACAAAACGGCATTTTCCGTATATTGCAATTGTATTATGGAAACCCGTCTCGAACATATCCTCACACACTCATACAAGTCCGGGATGATAGATCATCTGGCCACGCATGATGACGACTTCAGGGAGGCGATACAGCTGGCTGTTGCAGACAAGCAGCCATACTCATGGCGGGCAGCCTGGCTTTTGTGGAGCTGCATGGAAAAGAACGACCCCCGCATCCGCCCTCACATCAGGACCATAATCGACGTCATCCCTTCAAAAAAGGACGGTCATCAGCGTGAACTGCTCAAGATACTGCAGCAGATGGAGATCAGCGAAAAAGATGAAGGCTACCTGTTTGATCTGTGCGTAACCATATGGGAAAAGATCAACAGCCGCCCATCAGTCCGATACCACGCTTTCAACACCATTGTCAGCATTGCCGGAAGGCACCCCTCACTGTTCAACGAAATAAAATGCCTTACCGAAGACCATTATATGGACACCCTGTCACCCGGAATAAAGAATGCTATTTACAGGATGGTAGAAGAATTCACCTGAGCCCCGGGGATCTGACTTCGAAACAGCCGTAATATATTGCCTTTATGAAACCCCCATGTGCTGACGCACACAGAATAACATGAAAATCAGATTAACATTCTAAAACCTGACCGCCTCCCTCCCCCCTACTACGGGAAGTCTGAGGGTTGTCCCGTCCAGGTCGACTGTTATTTCCGTGCCAGGATCGGGCCAGAGAGTGAAGTCCTTGTCGCTCGAAAATATCATCAGCCCTATCTGCTGACCTGCCCTTATAACCTGGTCGTCAGGTTCAAGGTCAAAAGTGACATCGTAAAACCTGCCCGGTTCGAGGGGTTCGCTTTCGATAATACAGTTACGGTTTTGGGGGTCGGCCCAGCCGCGAGTGATTATGTTATCGGTAATCCGGGCATTCCTCCCTTCATTCCACGGCAACGAGACCAGCCATACCGAGAGGTTTGCCGCCGGCCTGTCAACCGAAAGCCTGATGGTTACCGATGGCACACCAGATATGTGCACCTCCTCTTCCAGTTGGGGTGTCAGATACAACAACCGGTGCTCTGTCCATTCTGCCTGTGCCAGCGCAGAACCACTGAAAGAAAAATTGTCGGTCAGCGTCTCCGTGCCCTGCCCCGGGGTCCTTTCCATCACGAGTGACCCGGTTTCCGGTGCGCCCGGCTTGAGGAAGAATTCAACCACAGCAGCACCGGGATGAGGATAGTCTTCGTATGGCGTGGGTTCAAGGCGGTCATCACCTTCACGCACGATCCATGCTACCGGGTCGTCTTCAACACCATTGTCCACATCGAACAGGTAACGTGTAAACCACTTGACCATCATATCCTCAGGAGGATTGCCGCCATGACCACCCTGGTGGTAGTATATCTGATGTGGCAGCCCCATCTCTTTCAATACCTCTATCACCCGGTAACTATGTTCGGGCATTACGTTCCAGTCATTGAAAGCATGGGCCATCAGCACCGCCGCCGCCAGGTTCTCAAGGTTGGCGGCAAGATCCCTTCTTGCCCAGAAGTCATTATAGTTGCCGGTAACGCGGTCCATCCCCTCTGCCATTTCAGTGTCCCTGACAGTAAGGTTGCAGTATTCGCGGTTCTCGGGGTTTGAATGGACAAAATCATACAGAAAATCGATATCCTCGCCCATCCATCCGTACGGATGAACAATCAGTCCGTTAGACCTGTAATAATGGTAATACGAAGTATTGGGAGCCACCGGGATTATGGCCTCAAGACCCTCCACCCCGGTAGATGCGGCAGCGAGGGCCAGTGTGCCGTTGTATGATGTACCTATCATACCCACCTTGCCGGTGGTCCAGTAAGCCTCTACCTCCTCTTCCCCGAAAGGGGAACTATAACCTTTAGCCCTTCCGTTCAGCCAGTCGATCACAGCCTTGGGTGCCAGCGCTTCAATATCGGTGCCTATCGTGGGGCATCCCTGCGAGTACCCGGTTCCCGGCGCTGAGGAGTGAACGGCAATAAAACCGCGGGGCACCCAGAAATCGATCATCGCGTTCGAAATCACAGGGCGGTTGACCCTCCGCTCGGCGGGGGGAGGGAATTCGCGCGGATTGGGTTCGGTGTACAGCTCCTGCCTGACATCCCAGAAATACCTGCGGTCGGTAGAGCTTCGTCCGGCATAGTAGGGACTGGACTGGTATACCACGGGCAGTTTCAGACCATACTCAGTCTGGAGCGGACGGGTAACCGAAACGTGCATCCGGTCAGGCAGGCCGTCGCCGTCAATATCAAACTCCGTTTCAACCCACAGGTCGTGGCGTATCCAGGTGTCGGGATCGGAAAATGCCTCAACCCTCTGTGCCAATCCGTCAACAAAAACCGGACGTGCCTCTGAAACAGCCTGATCAGAAGCCGGGTCAGACTTAACCGGGCCATACTGGTCTGTTTCCCTGACAAAAACCGGGCCCGCTTCTAATTTAACAGTGTTGCCAGCTCTGCCGCAATAAACACCATCGGAGTGATCAGTCTGGTCGGCCAGCGATGGGCTGGCATCTGGTTGGCCGCCGTGCGCCATGACCTCTGCCGGCCCAATAAAAAATGCTGCGGTAATAAGCAGCAGTAACTTAATAGAATTGTCGATCCGCATTTTCAAAAAAATTTAAATCAGTGTTATGCTAAGACAGGCTCAGCGGCTGATGCCGGCACCCCTTCACAGGGTTAAGCGGCATCTAAGGAACAGCTTGAAATACCCTTACATAGTCAACCTTCATACTTTGTGGGAATACCGTAGAGTAATCAGGATCTCCCGGCCAGTTTCCGCCTACCGCAACGTTGAAAACAAAGAAGAACTCATCGTGAAACTCAGTCATATGATCAGGCGTGATATCGATCTCATGAAACTGGTGGTCATTTACAAACCAGCGGATGGTTGCTTCATCCCAGATAATGCAAAACACATGGTACTCATCGGCAAAAGTCCCGGTTTGCAGGGTATAGCTTCCACCTGTATAGACATGCCCGTTATGATCCCAGTGCAGTGTGCCATGGACCTCATTTTCCCTATCAGATCCACCAATAAGTTCCATGATATCAATTTCCCCGCACCTGGGCCAGCCAACGGTCGTAATATTCTCACCCAGCATCCAGAGAGCGGGCCATATGCCCTGCCCTTCAGGAAGCAGTGCCCTGATATCAATACGCCCGTATTTAAATGACTTCTTACCCTGGGTTTTCATCCGGGCAGATGTGTAGTTCCTGTCAAGGTAAACTCCCCTCCTGGCCTCTATGGTCAGGACCCCGTCAGAGACCGATGTATTCTCTTTCCGGTAATATTGCAGCTCATTATTTCCCCAGCCGCAAAGATCCGGGCAACCGGTGCCGGTTTCAAATTCCCAGTAATCAGTGTTAACAGCATCTCCATCAAACTCATCATTCCAGACCAGCTCATATCCGTCATATTCCAGGGGCGTAACATAGCCGTCTTCAACAGAGACATCCCTGGGGTTGGTGATCGTTAACGTATCAACTACTTCGTTTTCAGGAAGGTCAGCAGAATCATTTTCGCAGGCCATTATCACTGCTAGTGATAAAAACGCGAGAAGTCCGGTAAAAAACAGTTTATTATCCATTTGAATTTTTATCAGTGGGATGTTGCCCTCGTCCCGTAAATATAAGAAAGTTTGTCAAGCAATGCTTCGTACATCGCGGCCCGGGCTTTCTCAAGGGTACTCCTGGCATAGTCACGCATTTCGACATGGTTGTCCCATGTATTGCAGGGATCTGAATAGTCCCATTCTACCAGACCACTGGAATCGGTATAGTAGTTAGGCCGCTCATCAGGCAAAGGCCTGACGAACTTCCCGGCCCAACTGCCGGCGGTGGGATCGTCCAGGTCGTTTTCCGGATCTATAACATACAAAACAGACGGTGTGTCGCCCACCCTGAAATAGTGAGCCCAGGGCTGGCTTTCCACCACTTCCCAAATGTGCAGCCCCAGTGCACCATACTTTGTTAAACGTTCGAACATCTCGTAAGGCTCGTTCCCGCTGAACATTCCTTCATAGGTCCAGTTGATCTCGAGCCACCACATGTCATTGAACCGGTTGTCATTATATACCCGGTTACGGCCCTCTCCGTTCCAGTTAGGTTGATCGCAGGGCTTATCAGTCAACTCCCAGTTTTCAGGTATGTATGGCCTGTGCTCTTCCATCATCAACCCGGTGCCAATTGTTATCAACCTGATATTATCGGCCACTTCAGGCTTTTGACGCAATGCTTCACCAAAATTGGCCATATTGCCCCAGATAAGGACGTATAGGGGACTGCCACGGTCAGATGCAGCACTATGGAAACGTTCGATCGCATCTTCCAGATCTTTGGCAATTGCACCCTCCATGAAGCCCGGGTCAGGGTATCCCTTTCTCCCGAGATCAAATTCATCGAAATCCCTGGCATAGGCTTCGACAGCCAGGATACAGGCCTCCAGTCCGCCGGCATACCACCTGTCAGGCACTATACCTTCTATATTGAGTTCATCGGCATACCAAAGTAAATGGATAAGTGACTGCCGGTCGTCAGGATCACCAGCGTCAATGTTAATGTCAGTAAAAACAAAAACCCGCGGCAAGGGCTCGCTCCCTGGTGTGCAGGAGGATAGCAGGAATGCCGTTGCAGCCAGAATTAAAAAATACAATTTAGTTTTCATAATCTTACAGCCATTTGCACCTGCCCATATCATCTGATATGAGTTAAAACAAAGGTAAGCTTCCTTTCAAAAAAAGTTAAATATTGGTCAAAAAACCAGATCGTAACACAAAATATCATATATTTATCGGTACTACTGAACAAAAAATATTACCATAATGACAAAAAGAGCTTTATTAATTGGGATACTGGCAATTGCCGGTGTATTTGTATTAAGTGCCGGCACCTCTCCTGTTGACGGCAGATGGAAAACTACCTTTAATTTTCCGGAGGGTGACGTTGAAGTGATCTATACTTTCAAGGTAGAGGACGAGAAGCTATCGGGAGTGGCATCCAGTTATATGGGTGATGCCTTCATTTACAACGGCAAGGTTGGTGATAATGAGTATTCATTTGACCTCGATGTCGGAGGATATATGGTCGGCCACAAACTGAAGTTTGAAGAAGAGGAGCTGAAGATGACAGTTGAGTATGAATGGAATTTTTATGAATTTATCCTCGAGCGGGTTGAAGAGGATTAGTATGCAGTCCGTTAGATTGACGCAGCCTGAACACTGATTGATACAGGGATGTCCTGATCAGTCGTACCCCGGTTATGCACTTGAGCCGTATTGGTTACCTGTATGTTTATTCATTATCCTTCCAGCTTCCGCTATCCATCACGATCACTGTTCCCTTCTTCCTTGCTTCGAGCAACTCCCGTTTAAGCTCCTCTGAAAACACAAAACCATCAAGAAGAATGACAGATGCATCAGCCAGGTTCAGATTATCATAACTGACATCTTCA